>NZ_JALJXV010000003.1:300000-513427 GCF_024170285.1 Natronocella acetinitrilica | reverse complement strand
CCGCCTATGTGGCGGGTAACCAAGCGCCCTTCACCTGGCACACCGGCATTATTCTCTCAGCCGCCTATGTGGCGGGTAACTCGAACGGAGCGAGATCGTCGGCTTCGGGGATTCTCTCAGCCGCCTATGTGGCGGGTAACGAGCAAGGCGCAGCGGTGCGGCACGTAACCGATCTCTCAGCCGCCTATGTGGCGGGTAACTTTGATGCGGTCCCGCGCCCGCGCGACTGCCCTCTCTCAGCCGCCTATGTGGCGGGTAATCTGCAAATGGGACCGAGCGCCTCCAGCCCACTTCTCTCAGCCGCCTATGTGGCGGGTAACTGGTAACCGCACGGTCAGAACCGTCTTTCAGTCCTGATTCCACTTCCCCATGATGCGCGCTCGCATTCATTCTGTGGGCATTCGTTAAGTGTCCACTTGGGGGATAAGTGGACACCAAGGTTGATGAGAACAAGCGTGGTCCCAAGCGGACGCGACGGCGTTTTAGCTTGGCAAGCAAGAAGCAGATGGTCGCGGAAACGCTGAAGGACGGCGCCTCCGTTTCACTGGTCGCACGGCGCTACAACGTCAACACGAACCAGTTATTCAAGTGGCGTAACCTGCTGCAGCTGGAGCTGGCCAAGCTCAAGCGCATGCAGTTCGGCCGCTCGTCGGAGAATCTCGACCACCAGGTCGCGCAGCTCGAGCTTGCCATCGAGGAGATGGAAACCGAGGGGGCGAAGTCCGATGTGTTGACGGGCGTTGTGAAACCCTGCCTGCGTGATCGCATTTATAAGCCAGCATGGTTTTCAGCATCCCCCAGCCTGCGTCCAGGGTGGACTTGGCCATCCTGGTCTTGACCAGGGCGAGGGAGTTCACATGGAAACTCAGGTCATTGATGTAGTTCCACACAAAGTTCACGGAAGCCGCCTCGCGCAGCAACGCCCTGGCATGCTTGTCCTTGACGCGAACCTGGAGTGTTTTGGTGCTGGCCATGACCTGCTTCCTAGTGTTAATATAACTTTAATTATCGTCAGCTTTGAAGGAAAGTCAAAATCAGCAACAACGGACCTCCTGACCCTGCGCTTCGATGAAGCGCGCGCTATCCATCCCCGACGTGAACGGCGGGGTTTTCGCGCATTCATGATAAAACTTGGAGGTTCCCCCTCCAAATCACACAAGGACCAATCACTATGGCCACACGACAACAGATGCTGGGGTATATCGAAGAGTGCATGTCGGATGAGGAGATGTTGGACTCCTACGTACTGTGCGAGAAGCTTGCTGCCAATAACGTGGATACTGAGACGGTCACGGTTGACACGCTACTTAGCGACTATGTCAGTGAGATGAGCAACAAGGAACTGGCTGAGCTGTGCACGGAAGTCCGCGGTGAGACACTGGCTCAGTGGATCAAGAACAACCCTGCACCCCCTGAGAGTAACGGCCCCGGATTCTAACCAGGCTGATCACCCTGCTGCTGGCATCAAGCACACCCGGGCCAGCAGCAGCCATGCACGCCTTGGCGAGAGCCTCATGCAACGGAGCGAACCAGCGCATGCTGACGCAGGTACAACGGCTGAAACGACTGCAACTGGATGTATCACCCCAATCCGCCTTCCACGCTGGTCAATTTGCTCACCCAAGACTCCCCGTGGTTGTTGGCAAGATCCGGAACCAATCCGGGTTCGATACCATCCTTCCGTGCTGTCTGGACATGCTGATCAAGCTCCCACGCGGTGAGATCCGCCTCCCCAGCCCTTACGCCACGCATACCGCCGTCAACGATCTGCTCGAGCAGATCCTTGCCTTCGAGCAGCAGCTTCTAGGGGATGACTGGGAGGACTACCACCTGTACCTGACCGTAGACTGTCGGTCGGTGCCGGCCGGGCACACACAGCGCAACCCGGGCTGGCACTTCGATGGCATGCAGGGTGTGCGATATCCGAAGAAGCTGCCTATCTGCCACCAGTATGTTGTCTCCAACAGCATCCCCACGGAGTATGCCGGGGCCCCACTGGATGCCGGTGGTCTCGATGAGAGGAAGGACAACTGGTTTGAGGTACTTGGCGGGATGCTCCCGGAGGATGGCTTACGCGAGTTGGGACAACCCTACCGCATCGAGGCCATGTCCGCCTACCAACTGCACCGCGCAAGCGTTGCCGAGGAGACGGCGCAGCGGATGTTCATGCGCCTTGATTTCTCGCTCAAGCAGCAGGATCGGCTGGGAAACACACGAAATCCACTCCTGGCTGCGCCCTGGGTGTTTGTGGGGCGGACGTCGCTTGGTGCCAGCCTGCCAACGGAGACTGGCTTTAATCGGAGTGGACGGTATGGTGCATGATTTTCAACAAGCCATCCTGGCCCATGCACCGAACATCGGTAATTTCCGCCCGTGCCTCATTCCTCTGTTGTGAACGGATCCGGTATCTCCCCCCATTCACTTCGGTTGGATGTATCGCCAAGACCCAGTTGGCCTTCGCCATTGCGCCCGACGCCTAAAACTGAGCCTTCTTTGATCGCGATGCCGCTGTGATACCCACTAGACACACTTCTGGCACCACTCACATCCGTTGCGCTCCAGGTAGCGGCATCCCCACCACGACCAAGCTGACCTTCGGTATTACGCCCGATGCTCCATACGGTGCCGTCAATTAGAGCGTATCCGTGGTAACCGCCACTTGCGATTTCACTGACGCTGCTCACGCTCGTTGAGCCCCAGGTGGTCGTGTCGCCACCACGTCCAAGCTGACCTTCGCCATTGCGTCCGACACTCCAGATCGTGCCATCTATGATGGCATAGCCTTGGTAATCGCCGGCGGCTATCGGTAACTGTTTGCTCTGGTATCGCTTCACTGAGCGCACTCTCTCAGCCGCCTATGTAGCGGGTAACGTGCAGAGCAAAGCCCAACCAACCGACTGCCATCTCTCAGCCGCCTATGTGGCGGGTAACCAAGCGCCCTTCACCTGGCACACCGGCATTATTCTCTCAGCCGCCTATGTGGCGGGTAACTCGAACGGAGCGAGATCGTCGGCTTCGGGGATTCTCTCAGCCGCCTATGTGGCGGGTAACGAGCAAGGCGCAGCGGTGCGGCACGTAACCGATCTCTCAGCCGCCTATGTGGCGGGTAACCGAGCACACCGAAGTCGGCGGCGTTTGATGCGTCTCTCAGCCGCCTATGTGGCGGGTAACGTCGCGATATCGAGCTCATAGATGTGTGTGAATCTCTCAGCCGCCTATGTGGCGGGTAACGTCCCATGGCTCGTTTTTGACTCTGAAGTATGTCTCTCAGCCGCCTATGTGGCGGGTAACGCCGACCGTCCGGTGGACTATCCATTCCATGATCTCTCAGCCGCCTATGTGGCGGGTAACGGGCGTCTAGAGAAGATCCGGGGGGGGATAAATCTCTCAGCCGCCTATGTGGCGGGTAACATACCTCTTTTACGGCGATGATTTGTGGCACTTCTCTCAGCCGCCTATGTGGCGGGTAACGATCGCCGCGGCAGACATGCAGAGCTGAAGGCTCTCTCAGCCGCCTATGTGGCGGGTAACATGTGTCTGCATTCGAGGAAGTCGCACACCTGTCTCTCAGCCGCCTATGTGGCGGGTAACCCAAAGCCATGCCGTGCTCGTCATGTCCGCGCTCTCTCAGCCGCCTATGTGGCGGGTAACTGTGCCAAAAATGACGCAACATGTTGTTAAAGAGGCGTTTTTAACGGTTTTTGACGAAAAACCTTCGTTTTCCCGTCATGTCGGTCTTGGGGCCAATGCCCCGCCCGCCCGGCATCCGTCCCTTGCCAGCAGATCAACATTAATTTAATGTAAATAAAAAAACAAGCGCCGACTTCCGGCGCGCGGAGACGACCGATGCTGATGCCGTCACAAAGACAGGGCGTGATGTACCTTGAGCATTGCCGGATTGTCGCCAATGACCACCGCATCTCCTTCGTCCGCAAGGAGGATGCCTACGAGAAGTACTGGTCCATCCCCCACTACAATGTCGCCTGCCTGCTGCTTGGATCAGGCACGTCGCTGACCCAGCAGGCCGCCCGCCAACTCGCCGAGCAGGGCGTGATGTTCGCCTTTGTCGGTGGCGGCGGCACGCCGCTCTACCTCGCCTCGCAGAGCGAATACCGACCAACCGAGCATCTGCGCGACTGGCTGCCGATCTACCAGGATCCGGAGCGCTCCCTGCGCGCCGCGGTGAGCCTCCAGACCGCGCGCCTTGCCTTCGTCAAGCCCGCCTGGAAGGCAGCCCTTGGCTCCTCGACTGCCTACCCCGACCAGGCCGCACAGGCATTCCTCGAGGCCATGCTCCACTGCAAGAAGACACCCGAGCTGCTCGGCCATGAGGCGAACTACGCGAAAGCACTCTACCGGGCGCTTGCCGAGGCGCACGACATGGAAGGCTTTCGGCGCGACCCGCAGGCGGGCGATGTCGTCAACGCACTGCTTGATCACGGCAACTACCTTGCCTACGGCCTTGCCGCCGTCACGCTCTGGGCCCTTGGCATCCCGCCGGCGCTCGCGGTCGTCCACGGCAAGACTCGCCGTGGTGGTCTTGTCTTTGATCTTGCCGATGTCATTAAGGACGGCGTCATCATGCCGATCGCCTTCGCGAGCGCCGCCGAAGGCGACAATCGCAGCGCCTTTCGCCGGCGCTGCGTCGATCAGATAGACGCGACCCGCGCCCTGCCCCGGCTCTTCAAGGCCATGAAGGATGCCAGGGACGCCGCATGATCATCACCATCCTCAGTGAATGCGAGAAGAAGGCCTACGTCCGTGCCCGCCGTATCCTCTCGCGCTACCTGCCGCAGCTCGGACGGCGCACCTGGTGCGGACACATCAGCGCCGAGGGCCTGAAGGCGCTCCACGGCGAGCTTCGCCGCCAGGCGACCCGACAGTCCGCGCTGATCTGCCATACCCATCGCCGCCGCCGCCCCCCGGAGGTCGCCTGGCGCATCGGCAGTCCCGGCGCTTACGGCGAGGATGGCACCTACGCGCATACCTACCGCAAGCTGCCGCCAACGGCGACCCACTCTCCGGATCCGTACATCGCGATCTATAACCGCCTGGTCGAACTTGCCGGGCTACTGCATGACATCGGCAAGGGCACCATCGGTTTCCAGGACAAGCTCGCACGCTCGGTGGCGCCTGCCCGCGAAGTGCCGGCCCACACACCGGACACGCTTCGCCATGAGCTTGTCAGCCTGCTGCTGCTCGCCCCGCTCTGCCAGACCGACGAGCCCTTTCAGCGGCTCTTGTCGCCCGAGGCGGTCGCGGAGTACTTCGCGTCCCATGCCGCGCCCGCCCTCGCCGCGGCGCGCGAGGCGCTCGAGCCCTGGCGGCTCCAGGCCATTGCCTACAGCACACAGCCAGACGATGTCGCGCCTGATGAGCGCGCGCCCCGCCCGCGTGCCCCGCGCAGCGCCCCCTGCAGCGTCCTGAAGGCGTCTGACTGGGCCGCACGTCCGGTGACAAGCGCGCTGCTCTGGCTGGTGCTGACCCATCACCGCCTGCCAGGTGGCCAGGTCGAGGTGGTCGAGACCCGCGCCGGACGCCGGGGGCGTGCCACGGCGATCGGCGAGCAGATCAACTGCACCATCGACACCTATATGAGCGCCGAGAGCGCCGGGCGGCTCGATGACTTCCTCACCCTCGCGCCCGGTGAGCAGCCCTGGCAGAGCGCGCGCTGGTGCACGCGGGTTGCGCGCTGCGCCGCCTCGCTTGCGCGCGCGATCGGCGAGCTCGCGGCACCACCGGTGGTGCAGCCGGACGCCCCCTCGGACTGGGTCGCCGGACTTGCCTTTCTCGCCCGCCCGGCACTCATCTACGGCGACTACCAGGCCTCGGCCGAGGCCCGCCCGGACGAGGCCCCGGGGCGCGAGCGGGCTGTCTACGCGAAGACCGTCCCGCAGGAGGCTGGCGCCTCGCGGGTGTTCGGTGATCGCCTCGAGACCCACCTGCTGGATGTTGGGGCGCGCGCCTCGGCAACCTTCCGCGGCCTCTGCGCGCTCACTGACAGCCCCTACCAGCGCTTCCCAACGCTCTCGCGCGCCGCGCGCCCGCTCGCCCTCGACACCCTGCGCCCCGATCGCAAGAGCCCCTTCTACTGGCAGCGCGCAGCGCGCGAGGCACTCAAGCCACTGCCCACCGGCGCAGGGCTTTTCGCCGTGCTGCTCGCCGGCACGGGCTCGGGCAAGACCATTGCGGCAGCGCACCTGCTTAGCAGCATCTCCGATCAGATGCGGGTCAGTGTTGCCCTTGGCCTTCGCACGCTGACCACTCAGACTTACGAGGCGTATGTGGGTGAGCGCATGGGCTTTGCCCGCAAGGACGTCGCACTTCTGATCGGCGGTAGCGCCGGGGCGGACGCGCCCGGACACGACTCCCCGCATGGCACCGACAACGAGGCGAGTGCGCCGCTCGACGCCGAGGACGCGGTGGTGCTTGCCGAGGGCGATGTGCTGATCGACACCGACGCCTACAGCCCGCTGCTCTCAATGATCGGCGCACCCAAGGAACGTGCGCTCTTCGAGCGGCCGATCAGCATCCTCACCATCGACCACCTGGTGTGCGCGGCCTCGCTCGCCCGCGGCGGCGATACCCGCGTGCTGCTCCACCTCATGCACGCCGATCTCGTGATTGACGAGATCGATGAGTTCACCGCCGAGGATCTCGTGACCATCGGGCGCCTGGTGCACCTCTGCGCACTCTACGGCCGGCGGGTGCTGATCGCCTCGGCCACCGCCGCACCGGCGATCGTCGAGGGGCTTTATGCCGCCTACATGGCCGGCCAGGCACTGCGCCGCCAGTGGTGGCCCCAGACGCCCGAGCCGCAGGTCGCCTTTATTGCCAATCACGCCCCGTTTGCCCGCCTCGTCGCGCCGCCGGCGGACATCCGTGCCGCCTACCGGGACTTTGCATCGGGCGTCGCCGCAGCACTTGCCAGCGCACCGGTGCGCCACCGCCGGGCGCTCTTTGGCGCGCCGCGGCTCGCCGAGCCCCGGGATGAGGCGCTTGGCATCAGCGTTGACGCCCTGCTCGATGGCTGCGCCGATCTCCACAGCCGCCCCGGCTGCCACGTGGTTGACGAGGAGAGCGGGGTGCGCTGCTCGGCCGGCTTCATTCGCTTCTCGCGCGTGGCTGATGCGCAGCGCTTTGCCGCCCTCGCCTCGCGAGCCGCAGCCCCCCGCGGTATGGACTTCCGCCTGCTCTGCTACCACGCGCAGCACACACTGCTCGATCGCATGACCATGGAGGGCTTCCTGAACGCGGCGCTTCGCCGAGAGCATGGCGCCGGTGAGCGCGATCCGCTGCTTGGCGATCGGCACGTGCGTACCGCACTCAACGCGGTGCGCGAGGCCGGTGGCAGCGATCTCCTCCTGATCGTGGTCACCTCGCCGATCATCGAGACCGGTCGCGACCACGACTACGACTGGGCCGTGCTCGAGCCCTGCTCGACGCGCTCGATGATCCAGGCCGTCGGCCGCGTCTGGCGCCATCGGCGCGAGAAGACCGCCGGGGAGCTCGCCAACGTACTGGTGCTCGACGCGCCGCTGCGCGCAGCGCGCGGCAAGGACCGCCCCTGGAGCTATCCTGGCATCGAGACCCGTGCGCTCAACGACCGCTCCGGCCGCCAGCCACCGCACTATCCGGTCTGCTCGCAGCCTGCGGTGCATTTGCGCGAGGGGCTACTTGAGGATGGCGTCGCGCCGCCGCCCGCCGGCGAGGTGCTTGCGCTAACGGGCGCGGCCGAGGCTTTTGGCGAGCTACTGGAGACCCCCGGCTGTCATGCGGCCCCGGCGCTGCTGCGCCCGGAGCGCTACGCCGCCTCGCCGATCAGTGCGCTCGAGCACCTCGCGCTCGGTGACCGGCTGATCCGCGCGGCAAGCCGTACCTGGCCGGGGCGTGCGCCGGGTCTGCCGGCGGCCATCGGCCGCGCCGACTGCCTGCTCAATGACCACCTCCATCGTGCGCTGCCCTTCCGCGGCCGCCAGGCGCAGCCGGCACGGCTTTTCTTCACCGCCATGGGCGCCGACTACAACACCGGCTCAGCGCGGCTGCTGCGCCGCGGCGTGGAGGCGTCGGTGGCCGTCAGTGACTACAGCCGGCTCGACGAAGCGCGCTTTTTGCTCCGCACCCACGCCGAGGAGAGCTACGCCAGTCTTGCCGAGCGCCTTGGCCTTGATCCGGACCGGCGCACGACCCGCCGGGCGCTCTGCGGTGTTGACCTGCCGCGCCACCGCCAGGGCATTGTGCTTGCCTTCAATCCGCTGCTTGGCTTTGTCGCGTAGGCCGCCTGCGGCTGGCCGCCAAACGACAGCGCGGGTGCCACCAGGGCACCCGCGCGAGGGGAGACGCGGTGGTCGGCGCTACTCGCCAACCGCCTCCGGCAGCGCCTCGACGGCGCCCTTCGCAGCGCCCGGCAGCAGGATCGCCCGCAGCGCCTGGTCGATGGCGTCCGCCATCTGCGGGTGCTCGCGCAGGTGCTCGCGCACATTCTCTTTGCCCTGGCCGATGCGCTCGCCCTGGTAGGCGTACCAGGAGCCCGACTTCTCGATCAGATTGTGGGCAACGCCAAGATCGATCAGCTCGCCCTCGCGGGAGATGCCCTGGCCGTAGAGGATCTCGAATTCCGCCTGCTTGAAGGGCGGCGCCACCTTGTTCTTCACCACCTTCACCCGGGTCTGGTTGCCGACCACCTCCTCACCCTTCTTGATCGCGCCGATGCGGCGGATATCCAGGCGCACCGAGGCGTAGAACTTGAGCGCATTCCCCCCGGTAGTGGTCTCGGGGCTGCCGAACATCACACCGATCTTCATGCGGATCTGGTTGATGAAGATCACCATGGTGTTGGTGCGGTGGATGTTTGCGGTGAGCTTGCGCAGGCTCTGGCTCATCAGCCGGGCGTGCAGCCCGACGTGGGAGTCGCCCATGCTGCCCTCGATCTCCGCGCGCGGCGTGAGTGCGGCCACCGAGTCGACCACGATCAGATCCACCGAGCCCGAGCGGGTCAGCATGTCGGCGATCTCAAGCGCCTGCTCGCCAGTATCGGGCTGGGAGACCAGCAGCTCATCGAGGTTCACGCCGAGCTTCTCGGCGTAGACCGGGTCGAGCGCGTGCTCGGCGTCAATGAACGCCGCGGTGCCGCCGGCGCGCTGCGCCTGGGCAATCGCCTGGAGGGTGAGTGTGGTCTTGCCGGAGCTCTCCGGGCCGTAGATCTCGATTACCCGGCCGCGGGGCAGCCCGCCTATGCCAAGGGCGACGTCGATGGTGAGCGAGCCGGTGGAGATGGTCGGCACATCCACCGCGCGCTGATCGCCCAGGCGCATCACCGAGCCCTTGCCAAACTGCTTCTCAATCTGCCCGAGCGCTGCTGCGAGGGCCTGACGCTTGTTGCTGTCCATGGTAAGAGCTCCGGTTGCGCGGATAGGTCAGGACAGTATAGCTATTATTTAATAAAATGTCAATTAAAAGAGGCTGTCCGGGGCGGATTGAGGAGCCGCTCGGCCATGGCTTCGAGGCGCGAGAGCGCGTCCTCTGCAAGCGCACGCCCGAGGATTGCGCCGCGCTCACAGGAGACCAGCACGCGCGCTCGGCGCGCGCCCTGCACCAGGAAGGCGTCAAAGCGATCGCCGCCAGGCGCATGGTGCCAGGCGAGCGACACGCCATCGGCCGGGCAGTCGATATGGAAGGTCTGGTACTGGTCATGCTGCTCGACGCGCACCTGCACCCCGCTGCGGTTTCGCACGAGACTGCTTGCGCCGAGCGCCGCGGCGGCGACGCCCGAGAGGCGCTCGCGACAGCGCTCCGGCGAGCGGGTATCCTGCGCGGCTGCGCGTGCGCGCTCCGCACCCCGGGCGCGGCGGATCAGGCTGACAATGGACATGGCAGGGCTCCGATGACCTGGTTGTCGAAGTCTACCCTTATTTTACCATTTATCAAATGTATTTTCGCTGAGCGCGGCGCGCCGGGCTCTCGCCACCGCCGGGTTGGCCGTGGAATCCGGATAACGAGTGGCAAGGTCACCGAAGAACGCAAGGTGCGCCGGGTCGATTTCCACCTGGCCGCTGGCGGTCAGCTTGTCGATCGCCCGGTGCAGTGTGTCGACCCGGTCTGCCGCATGGCCGATGCGCCCCTGGATGACCAGGGCGTAGCGCTCGCGCAAAAGCTTCAGCAGGCGGTGCTCGCTCGAGCCGTCCGCAGCCGGGGTGATGCGCTCGAGTGACGCCTCCACATCCCCGAGCAGCGCTTCTGCTCGCTCGCGGAAATAGCCGCTGTGGCTCAGCCTGACATCCCGCGGGGTCGGGAACATGCGCTCGAATCCGTGGTGGTAGCGGCCCTCTCGCGCGGCTTCGCGCGCCCGCGCGGGGCTCTCGAGCGCCTGGTGGTAGGCCTGCTCGCCGAGGGCAATGGTGTGTGCCGCATAGGCGCGGGCGATCGCAGGCGGCAGGGCGCCACCCTCGCCCAGGCGATCGGCAAGCCGCGTGGTCAGCGCCAGCAGACGCTCGCGCAGGGGCGCCATCAGTACGCCGGGGAGGCGGCTTAGTGCCTGGTTTCTCCGCCGCTGGCAGGCTTCAAGGCGCCACTCAACGGGCACAGCGTCATCGGCCTCGCCCGCCGCCGGCCAGTCAATTGCCCGCACATACGACCAGAGTGCCTGGTCCGCGCCTTCCCTCGTCATGCTGGCCGCTCCATGGCCTTGGGCCGGGGCGGTTGATGCGACCAGCTCATCGAGCGGGTCGATCATGCCCCGTGCCTTGCAATGCCCCTCCAGGGTCGCAAGCGCCTCGCCGTCGAGCACCTGCCCCGGACGAAGCAGGATCCGTCCCGCCTCTGTGCTGTCCGCGCGCAGGATCCGACAGAGCACCTGCCCATTGGCCCCGTTGGTGGCTACGACCTCATGTCGTCTTGGTGCCATCATCATGGATCCCTCCATTGATATAATTTGAGATTAATATCAAAACTGTGACGGAGCAAGCATTTTTTAAACGATCGCTTGCGCAGTGCAGCATCGGCATGGCAGCCACGGCTCGGCTATACTCCGCGCCATGGACAACGCACACATGCACGACGAGCGACTCTTCGCCCTTCCCCACCCACGGCGCTTCGCGCTGATGAATTACCTGCCAATGCTCCTTGAGGTGGGCAAGAGCCTTGCAATCGACTTCGGCCCGCTGCTGCATGACCCTGGAGCCGGCTACCACGATGCGGTCTGCGCGCTTGAGGACAACCCGGGGTTTCGTCGATTTGCCCGTGACATGGATCGCTCGCCTGGCGGCGCGCGCTTCGGGGCGCTGAAATCGGAGATGATGGCCGCGCGCTTCGCCGCGCTCCCGGGCAGTCTCTTCCAGACCACCGACGCGCTCGAGGCGCTGCTTGGCGAGACCCGCCTCCCCGAGGACATTCCCTGCGGCGTGCTGCGCTCCCCCTACCCGTGCCTCTTCATCGAGTTTGGCGAGACCCGCAACTCGCCGCTTCAGGTCATGAACCCGATCAGCGGCGCCCATGTGCTCGAGGGTGTCTACGTCATGGAGGATGCGGTCAGTGTGCGGTTGGGCGACAATATCCCCGGCTGGATGAACGGACTGGCGGCGGAAGGCGAGGTGCTGCGGGTGATCAACCTCGACTTCATCGGCTCGCCGCTCGGCAAGGAGAACCTCGCCGATGACGCCCACCAGGTGATGACGCTCTACCTCCCCGATGACGAGGAGCCGCTCTCCGCGGCCTTCGATCGCTGCGTCTCGAGCGCCTGGTCGCACGGGGGTGGCACGCGAGGGGCGGCAGAGCGCATTGACGAGCAGTGCTTCCGTGCCTGCCTCTGGCACCTCGCCTGCGCACTACTCTATATCCAGTCGAGCGAGGTGCGCCGCGAGTGGCTGCCCGAGGAGAGCGAGGCCCGCGCTGCACTTGGCCGCCTCGGCGCGAAGAAGCGTGCACGGGCAGAGCGGCGCCTGCCGCGACTCTATGACCGGGTGCGCGTTGGCCCGCAGGCGCTTCCGCCGGAGCTTGTCGGTGGTGGGGGTGGTGGCGCGGTGCGCCCGCACTGGCGCCGCGGTCATTTCCGCCATCAGCGCGTCGGCCCGGGGCGCGAGAAAAGGGAGGTGCGCTACATCGCGCCGACGCTGGTGCGCGCTGATCGCATCAGCGACACACCCCCACCGACAAAGCCCTACAGCGTGCGCTAGCGTGTCTTGACGTGCATGAAATGGAGCTCGATCCGCCGCCGCCCGATGGCAAGCCCCAGGGTGAGGGTGGTGATCCGGCAAAGCCGCCTGCGCGAGGCGTAGAGTCCAGGGAGAAAAAACCGCTCCCCGGCCGGCTCATGCCGATGACTGATGCTTGGCCGGAAAAACCCGCTGCCAGGATCCCCGTGCTTGATGCGCTCCATGCCCACACCCTCCCTGGCGCTGCTGTCGCGGCGCCGCTCTTCTGTTAATATCCATTATATCAAACAATACCCGCCTGCCTGTTGCTGCGGGTGCGCTGGGTGAACAGGGGGCGCGGTGGGGGGCATCGTAAAAGACGGCTTGCGGGTAGCGCCCATGCTCCTTGGCATGGCGCTCCTTGTTGCCGGCTGCCGAGCGCCGCTCGCGCTTCCCGACGCCTACGATGGGCAGTTCGCGGAGCCACCGCCCGAGACCGCGGATGAGGCGCTGCTGCGCGAGGCCTACAGCGCCTGGTTTGATGGCGAGGTGCTGCTTGCCCTCTACGACCCCGCGGATCTTGGCGCGCTGCGCTCGCGCCTCGCCGAAGGCGTCATCTCGACAGCACTCTGGGCAGAGGTCTCGGAGCACGCGGCGGATCAACGTGATCGCCAGGGACACTTCCACATGCTCGGCATCCGCTATCGCGGCCATGGCGTCTGTCTCATACACGCACCTCCCGGCGATGTGGCAGGGCCTGCCGTGGCCGCTCTCCCGGAGCTTGCGATCGACCGTCGCTTCGCACTCCTCCATGAACTCGCCCACTGCGATGACGCGTTTCTCGCCGATGAGGGCTTTCGCACCCTGCACTTTCACAGCGCGGCCGATGGGCGCTTTGTGCCAGGCCGCGCCTACCTGCGCTACCAGAGCGAGGTCTACGCCGATCTCCTGGCGGCACTGCTGGTGCTCGCCGAGGGTGGGTCTGTCGCGGCGGTCGAGTCCGTCGCCCTTGCCCGGGATCTGCGCCTGCTGCTTGGCGATGCCGAGCACTGGAGTGCGCCGGCACTGCGCGCGCTGCTCGCGCGCATCGACGCCAGCACGCTCTCGGGCGCGCGCCATGATGAGCTTGCCGCCATCGCCCGTGCGCTCCTTGCCAGTGATGCCGTGCTCGACGCCAAGGCGTTTGCCGCACTCGCAGCACTCGCTCGCAGCGACGGCAGGGTGGCCGCACTGCCCGCGGCCCTGCGCGGCGAGCGCTCGGGTGGCCTCCCCCCTGCCCTTGCCCGGGCATTGGCGGACCCGGCGCTTCGCCAGGCGCTCTCGCGCATCGAGCGCGCTGGATACGCGCATTAGCCGCTTTCTGGACATCCCGCTATACTCGCCCCAGCACAGCAACTTCAGGGGGTGGCGCAGCCGTGATCAGCCAGGGTGAGAAAGAGAATGCCTATCCGAGTGTCACGAGTAATGACCTTGCGCGCGCCATTGCCTTTGGCGAGGGCATCGCACAGGGGCGTATTGCCATGCTTGAAGCGGTGTTCCCCGCCTCCACGCCGATGACCCCTGCGGTGCTGCGCGCCTTCGACGAGCGCGACGCGCTCGCCATTGCCATCCTCTACTGCCGGCGGCTTTTTGTCTCCGAGCCGCCAGCGATCGGCCGCAGTGTGGCCCATCGCCTGGCGCTTCTGATGCGCATCCGCGTGCAGGGCGCGATTGATCTCGTCTCCATGGCACCGGATGGCAGCGCGGTGATCGATCCCGAGACGCTCGCCATCGTCGCCGCCTCACCCATGGACTCCTGGGGTGGCATGCCGGCCCAGGACATCATCGCCCAGGCGCGGGTTGCCTCCTAGCATGGGGGTCACTCGCCGGCGCGTAGCAGCGCGCCCACCACGGCCGTGAAGAGCGCATCCTTGGTCCGCTGGTGCGCGGGGAGCTCGGCGTAGGGCCGCATGCAGGGGTGCTCACGGCGATCCACGCGCTTCTGTGGCCCGTAGCGCCAGCCATCGCGGGTCTTGCCGGCAAGCCACAGCGCGTGTGACTGCTCCGGGGTCATCGCCGGATTTGCGCGGTGGGCGGCGACACCGGTCAGGATCGAGGCGCGCTGCCAGGCTGGTGCCCCCTCCCATGGCGACTGACTGAAATCGCCATGCGCCTCGCACCAGGCCCGGTTTGCCTCGTGCGCGACCCGGGCAATGCTCTCATCACTCATTGTCGTAATCTCCCCCTGCTTGCGTGTCAGTTCCCGTCAGACGGCCTCGGCGAGCGACTCGCCCGCCCTGCCCGCCGCGCAGTCGGCGAGTGCCGCGCGCAGTCCGGTCTGTCGGGGGCGCTCGCCAACATCGCTCACCGCAAGGGCCGCGGCCTCGCGCTCGCCGACCCAGTAGAGTCGCTCGCGGGCGCGGGTCATGCCCGTGTAGACGAGCCGCCTGCCGCTTTTCAGCATGTAGCCGTGGGCAAGCGCACAAAGCAGCACCACGCCGCGGTACTCCGAGCCCTGGGACTTGTGGATCGTGACGCAGTAGGCGAGCGAGAGGTCGATCAGATCCCCCCGGGTCATGGCGATCACCTCGCCATCGAAGTCCACCTTGAAGCTGCCCTCGGCGGCATTCATCTCGGTGATGTAGCCAACGTCGCCGTTGTTGATCCGCGTCGTACTCCCATCCTTGCGGGTGACGCTTCGGTTTGCCGTCTGCACCACGCGGTCGCCCAGCATGAAGGCGGTGCGCCCGTGCACGAGCTTGCGGCTGCTCTGCTGCGGGTCGCCGACCAGTGCGCTTTGCAGTGCTGCGTTAATGGCGTCCACCCCGGCCGCCTCGCGGTACATGGGGGCGAGCACCTGGATATCGGTGGCCGGGATGCCGTCGGTCTCGATCATGCGCCGCACCACGGCCACCACACTGCCGGCATCCGGATTCATGGTTTCAACGAAGCGGAAGTTGGAGCTGGCATCGGTGTCGAGCACCGGCATCCGCCCCTGGCGAATCTCGGCGGCGTTCAGCTTGATGTCGCCGGCGTTGCGAAAGACGTGTGCCAGGCGAAAGACCGGCAGCGCGCCGCTCTCAATGATATCAGCGAGCACCTGGCCCGCGCCGACCGAGGGCAGCTGGTCGACATCGCCAATCAGGATCAGGCGCGTGCCTGCGGCGATCGCATCGAGCAGGTGGCCAGCCATGACCGTGTCGACCATGGAGAACTCATCGACCAGGAGCACGTCGGCCTCGATCGCGTCATCGCGACTGGACTCGCCGTTCTCCGGATTGATCATGAGCAGGCGATGCAGCGTGTCGGCATCCCGACCGGTCGCCTCGGCGAGGCGCCTTGCGGCGCGGCCGGTGGGCGCGGCGAGCGCGATGCTCGCGCAGCCCGCCTCGCGCTGAAGCAGGGTCAGGATAATGTCGGTGATGGTGGACTTGCCGGTACCAGGCCCGCCGGTGATCACACACACCCGCTCGCGCAGCGCGCCCTCGACGGCGGCGAGCTGCTCGGCGGCAAGCGTGATCGGCGCGGTGGCCGCGATGCGCGCCTTGGGCACGTCAACGCCGCTCTCCCCGGCAAGGGCGAGCAGCTGCTCGGCGATCCGCCGCTCGAGCCGCGCGACCCTGGCCTGCGCGAGCATGGGCCCGCTCGGCGTGGCGCTCAGGCGAAACTGCCCGCTTGCAATCATCCGCTCGATGCCCTGGCTGACGAGGTTGCGATCAAGTGCAAGGCCGCGCGCCGCCTGCGCGGCCACGTAGTCGCGGGGGAAGCGGGTGTGGCCGGCGCGGCGCATCGCCTCGCTGACCACGTACTCAAGCCCCGCCTCGATGCGCGCTGGCGCATCCGGGGCGATGCCAAGGGAGCGGGCAATGTCATCGGCGGTCGCAAACCCGATGCCGGCGATGCCGGCGAGAATGTAGGGGTTCGCCTTGATGTGAGAGAGCGCCTGGTCGCCGAGCTCGCGGTGGATGCGGTTCGCGATCCGCGTCTCAAGCCCCGCGCCGAGGAGAAAGGTCATGATCTCCTCGACCGACTTCTGCTCGGCAAGGGCTGCGCTGATCTCCGCGGCCTTGGCCTTGCCGATGCCCTCGATCTCGAGCAGGCGCTCCGGCTCGCGGCGGATGATTTCGAGTGCGCCCGCGCCGAAGGTCTCGGCAATGCGCCCGGCGAGCTTCTTGCCAACGCCGCTGATGCCGCCTGCGAGGAGGTAGCGGTAGACCCCTTCGAGGTCTTGCATCTCCGGGAGTATCAGGTCGGCCTGGAGCTGTCGGCCGTACTTCGCATGCTCGACAAAACGCCCCTGGGCCTTGATGTCCATGCCCTCCTCGATGCCGCGAAGCCGCCCCTTCACGCCAAGCGAGCGGCCGCCAACGCTCTTGCCGCGATCAATCGACGCGACATCGATCAGCACGATGCAAAAGCCATCGTCCTGGTTATAGAACATCCGCCGCCGCACCCGGCCGCGGACTGTCACCAGCTCATCGGTCACACGCGCCCCATTACCGCCCACCGCAGGCGGATTTCCGACCTTAATAATATATAAATAATAAAATATTGTCAATCGTCCTTGTTGCCGATGCCGGCTTCGGGCATTATGTACTCTAATAATTAAAAGGAATCGCACATGCAGCCAGCCGTCCTTCCGTCACCCGCATCGAGCACGGCGGACCCCCACCGGGTCTGCCTGCTGGTGCTGCCAACGCTGCGGGTGAACTGGGCGCTCGCAAAGGCGCTGCGCCCGGAGCGCCTGCGCTGTCGGGTGCTGGTGAACGGCCGTGGCGTGCACGAGCCACAGGCGCCGCCGCGGGTGCGCTCGGGCGATCGCACGGGCCTGTTTGTCGCCACCCGCGGGGCGGCTGACTGGCCGCTCATGCTCGAGAGCGCTGAGGCCGGTGCGGTGCTGACGTTTGTCTGGCAGCTCGAGCTGCCGGGCCTTCGCACCGGGGCCTTCGAGATCCGCCATGACATCCGCCTGCGATTGAAGGAGCCGCTCCCTGCCGATCTCTATCGCCTGTGCGACGTGCTGCCGCCGCGGGGCAGTCTCCTCTTTGACCAGGAGCGCTGCGCGCCGGTCTCGGTGAGTGACCCGTGGCTGATCGATGGCACACAGCGTCGGGCGCACGCCGAGTGGGTGCTTGCCGACAACGGCGTGCGCCGGGGGCTGTGGATACAGGAGTCGGTGGTGCTTCACGCCGCCGATGTCGAGGAGATCCGGCTTTGAGCGCTGCGCTGGGAACGCCATTCCAGGCGGCCTGCGCGCTGCACGGTGCGCTTCTCTCAAGGCGGCTGACGGCGCCTGGCAGTGCGCCGCGCCGCGCGGTGCGCGGTGGCCATGTGCTTGGCTTTCTCGACACGCGCGGGCCCTGCGGACTGGTACGGGTCGGCGCCACCGGCGCCATGACGCTTGAGGTGCTCGGCGCCGACGGGCACCACCTCCCACCTCGGCGCTACGTGGGAGACTGTGCGCTCGATCGGCTGATGGAAGCGCTGATGGTGCCGGGTGAGGCACGCCCTGAAGAGCGCCTGCCCCCCGCTTCGGACACGCTCTCCATTCACCGCGCGGATTTCGCCCGCGGCGCGCGCCTCGGGCTCTACGTGCCAGGCGCCGCCGCGGTGCTTGCCGGGTCAAGGCGGTGTGAGCCGCTGGTCCACCTCGCACTCCTGGCTGATCTGCATCGCGGTGGCGGGGT
The DNA here is from genome assembly GCF_024170285.1 of Natronocella acetinitrilica. NCBI lineage: Bacteria > Pseudomonadati > Pseudomonadota > Gammaproteobacteria > Chromatiales > Ectothiorhodospiraceae > Natronocella > Natronocella acetinitrilica. The sequence continues at coordinate 495,633 of NZ_JALJXV010000003.1, read as the reverse complement.
TCGCGAGGCCGGATCGCTGCTCTGCGGTGCAGCGGCGAGCGCGGGGCTGCGTCGTGCACCAGCGGCGGCGGCGATCACCTGCCCGCGCTGCCTGGCAGCGGCCGGACTCGGCGCACTCGCGCAGTGACGGACCGGCTGGCGCCCTGCCCTGTCTAGGGCAGTGCCCGGGAGAGACTACCGTCATTCTCCCGCGGCGTGGGCGTGTCGGGGCGCAGCGCGATCAGCGGCTCGGCGGGGTTGGTGAGGTCGAAGAGCGAGAGCGTGGCGCCGGGGCGCTTGTGGGCAAAGCAGGCGCCGGTGTCGATATAGTAGCGATTGGACAGGCGATAGGGGCGGTAGGCGTTGCGCGTATCCGGTGTGTGGCCGTGGAAGGCGTGGGCGATGTCGTGCAGCCAGTAGCCAGGCTCAATACCGCGCTCCGGGCCGTCGGTGACGTCCTGTGCCCACTGCGCCGACTCGCGGTCCCAGAGCGCTGCGATCAGCGCCCCCTCATGCCCGTCCCGAAGCGCCTGCGCGAAGCTCCCCCAGTCGGGATAGTCCAGCGGCACCCCGGCGTGCACCAGCACGATCAGCCCCTCGGCGCTCTCCACCTCGATCGCGAAGGGTAGGCGCGCGAGCGCCTGGCAAAGGGCCTCGAAGCGTTGCTCCGGCATCGAAAGCCACCAGCGCTCGACGCCATTGCAGGAGATGTCCTCGCTGATCGGCCCGCCCTTCATGAAGGCGTACTGCGCGTCGTGGTTGCCGAGCACGGCGTGGAACCAGGGCTTGTCGATCCACTCGGCGGCAGCCGGCGACTCGACGCCGCGATCCACCAGGTCGCCGACGCTAAAGAGCCGATCGGTGGCGGGGTTGAAGCGGGCGCGCGCGAGCGCCTGGCGAAGGAGCGTGAAAGCGCCGTGGATATCGCCCACCACGAAGTCGCGACCGCTTGTGTTCGGGCGGTGGCGGGCTACATGGCGGGGTGGCGCACTCACGCCCGGTGCGCCTCGGCCTCGGGGTACTCGGGGTGGGTGCGCTTGCCGCTAAAGAGCAGCACCGCCTTGCGGGTGCCGGCGTGATGCACGGCAAGCCCGTCACGACCCGACTCCTTGACGCGGTAGAGCGCACGGTCGGCGCGCTCGAAGGCATCGTCCATGCTCATGCCGTCACAAAGCTCGGCCACCCCGCAGGAGGCGGTGATCGGGATTGCCCGGCCATCGGCGCTGGTGAGCGAGAGGGTGGCGAGCGCCTTTCGAAGGCGGGCCGCCATGTGGCTTGCGTCAACGCTCGTGCTCCGCTCGCTCACGATCACGAACTCCTCCCCGCCCCAGCGGGCCAGGAAGTCGCCCTCGCGCAGGTTGTCGCGCAGTGCATGGGCAACAGCGCAGAGCACCCGGTCGCCCTCGGCGTGGCCGAAGTGGTCGTTCACGGACTTGAAGAAGTCGATATCGATGACCGTGATCGCGGTGCGATTGCTCACCGGGCAGTGGCGCCAGCGCTGGTAGGCCGCATTGGCGTGCTCCTGGAAGGCGAGGCGGTTCGGCACGCCGGTCAGCGGATCGCTGTAGAGCGCCTCGGCCTTCTTCGAGAGCTCGGCCTTGACCGTCTCGAGCTCGTGTCTCGCCCGTGCCGACTCCTCGGCGGCATGCGTCTCGCGATTCACCTGCTGCTCTCGGAAGGCAAGCATCCGCGAGGTGAGGGTGCTGAGTGCGCTGCCCATCGCCCCGCGCAGGCTCTCGAAGCTCTCCGAGCTTCGCACCGTCTCCTGCATGGCGCGGATATCGCCATCGCGCGCCGCATCCTCGCGGCGCTGTGCGTCCTGTGCGCTGGTGCTTGCGGCGCACGAGGCGCTGATCACCGCATCGATATCGGCAAGACGCTCCTGCACCTCGCCGACGTAGGCGCGCATCGCGCGCTGCTCCTCGTCGCGCACCGCCTGGATGGTGGCGTTCAGCGCACTCATGTCCTCAAGGCCCTGGAGCAGGTTTCGGTGTGGCTCGCAGGCGTGCGCGGCGATCCGCGCCTGAATGGCGGCGAGCGCCTCGCTGCTCGGATAGCTGCGGGTGAACTGCTCGGCGAGTGCTGTCAGCCGCTCGAAGAAGATCTCGGCAAACTCGGCACTGCGCCCGGCATTGAGACGCCGCGCCTGGCTGCCCTCGGTGAGCGCCACCAGCGCCTTGGCCCGTGGCGCGATGGGCTGGCTCGGGTCAAGGCGCACGAGATCCTCGCGCAGCGCCTTTGCCTGCGCATCGCTCTCCTCGCCGTGGCCGCGCTGAGCGTCCACCAGCGTCAGCAGTGCGGCGCGCATGTCGCCGATCAAGCGAATGACCTTCTGCGGCAAGCCGCCTGGCTGTGTGCGTTCCTTTTCCATGGCATTGACCTGTTGTCGGTCGACCCTGCGGCACTCAAGTGGCCGCGATAACTGCCGAAATAATACTGCCCCAACTGGGCGCGGTCAAATTATTTTAGACAAATTATAGACACCCGATTGGTGACTCATGGCGCCTGGCTGTCGGTGGCTGTGAGGTGTGCGCAGAGTGCGCCGAGGTGCTCGAAGTCGAGCGCCGCGCCGTCGGTCACGATCCGCACCGCGCCATCGCGGCGGAGCTCGAGCACGGCCGCCTCGCAGTGGCTTTGGTCGAGGTGTGTGCGCAGCTCGGCGAGCGCCGGGGCCTGGAGTGCCGCCTGCAGGGCGGGCTCGCAGCGCACGGTGCCGCAGCTGTCGACCGCGGCGAGCTCACCACCGGGGTGAAGCCGGATGGCCTGCTGTCCGCCGTAGAGGCGCTCGACGATGGTGAAGGAGACCTGCAGTCGCCGCAGTCCCCGCAGTAGTGCGTCCGTGCCCGCCATGTGCCCTGCTCTCCCTGTTTGCCCGATGGTGGTCCTGATACCCGTTATCGCCCATCGTGGCGACTGGCGCAACAATTATTTTCCTTTAAATAATGACATAGCAGCTGCGCTCTGGTATAGTTGGCGTAACTATTGATCCTTGGGTGTACTCCATGAGCTTCTCCGATCCCGATCTCTCCCGGGGCAGTGCGCAGGTGATCCGTGATGCGCTGCATGGCACGATCCGCCTGCATGATCACGAGGTCGTGGTGATCGACCATCCGCTTTTTCAGCGGCTTCGCTTTATCTGCCAGAACGACATCCTCGGGCTGGTCTTCCCCGGTGCGACGCACAGCCGCTTCATCCACTCGATCGGCGCGATGCATGTCGCCGACCGGATGTTCTCGCAGCTCGTCCACGCCCACCTGATCGATGCCCCCGCGGCGCTGCCCCCGGCGGTCATGGCTGCGCTGGTCTACCTGAACCGCTGCCTGCGCCTTGCCATGCTGCTGCATGACAGCGGCCATGGCAGTTTCTCCCACCAGATGGAGTACACGCCGGAGGTTGCCGCGATGATGCGTGCCCCGGGGCGCTTTGAGCGGCTCTGGGCCGGTGTGGAGGTGGGCGATCTCTACCCCGAGGCGCCCCGCGTGCTGCACCACGAGCATTACTCGGTGCGGGCCGCGGCGCGCATTCTCGAGTCCTGCGCAGCGGCGCGCGGCGCGCCGGATGCGCGCGACGTGCTCTCGCTGATGGAGACCACCACCCCGGCGCTCTCGGCGCGGTTTCGCGAGGCGGCAGCGGTTGCCTGGCCGGTCTTTGCCGGCCCTGGCGCGGCGCTCGTCGGTGATGCACCGGCGCTGCTGGCAGGCCTCCTTCGGGCGATTGTCTCCGGCGAGCTCGATGCCGACAAGGCGGACTACATCCTGCGCGATGCCACCAATTGCAGCGTCTCCTACGGGCAGATCAACCTCGATGCGCTGATCAACGCGCTTCGCTGCGGCTGGATTCCCGAGGAGAACTGGCTCGGGCTTGTCATCCAGGCGAAGGGGGTTCCCAATTTCGAGGACTTTGTCCACTCCCGCCACCAGCTCTATCGCCATATCTACAACCACAAGACCAGCGTCGGCTTTGACCTGCTGCTGCGCCGGGCGATTGGCGAGCTGATGGAGGAGCCCGCTGTGGGGGCGGCGATGGACCGCTTCCTTGCCGATATTGATGCCTTTGCCGATCTGACCGACACCTATTTCTGGGAGCGCTTTCGCGAGCATGCCGCCCGCGACCCGGAGAGTGCCGCGGCACGCATCGTCCGCCGTCGAAAGCTCCGCCACCTTGGCACCCATGTCGATCTGCCGGGCTTTCGCGTGCATGACGAGCGCCGCGAGCTCGCAGAGCGCCTGGGGGTTGGCGAGAGTGCCATCGTCCACTGCGTGAACGCCGTTCGCTTCTCGCGCATCAGCGAGGGCTTTGCCGACATCAAGGTCCAGACCCGGGACCCGGTGGATGGCACCCGGGCCTACCGAAGCCTCTCGGAGACGAGTGATTTCTTCGCCAAGTTCAAGGACCTCACCCTCACCCACTTCTACCTGGACCGGCCGGCCACGTCGGCTGAGGCCTGAGGGCGAGACGATGGATCTCTTCGAGCAGCTCGCCCGGGATGACTTCGCGCCGCTTGCCGAGCGCATGCGCCCGCGCAGCCTCGATGAGGTGGTGGGGCAGGAGGCGCTCTGTGGCCCCGGCGGGCCCCTTCGGCGCATGGTGGACGCGGGCGTGGTCCGCTCGATGGTGCTCTGGGCGCCGCCAGGCGTTGGCAAGACCACCCTTGCCCGGATCCTGGCCCGCGGTGCCCGGGCGGAGCTGACAGAGCTCTCCGCCGTGGAGGCCGGCGTCAAGGACATCCGCGCCGTCGCAGAGCGCGCCCGCGCGGCGCGCGGGCGCGGTGCCCGAAGCGTGCTGCTGCTCGATGAGATCCACCGCTTCTCCCGCGCCCAGCAGGACGCGCTCCTCCCGCACGTGGAGTCGGGGCTGATCGTGCTGATCGGCGCGACCACCGAGAATGTGGCCTTCTCACTGAACCAGGCGGTGCTCTCGCGCCTGGCGGTCTTCACCCTGGGCGTGCCCGATGATGCGGCCATTCGCGCGGTGCTGCTGCGCGCCCTCGCCGATGCCGCGCGCGGGCTTGGCGGCCGCGGGCTTCGCGTCGCCGACCCGCTCCTTGACCGGATCGCCGCTTCGAGCGGCGGCGATGTGCGCCGAGCGCTCGGCGTGCTTGAGCTTGCCTGTGACCAGGCGGACGCCGAGGGTGTGGTGAGCGACGCCGCGCTTGATGCCGCGATCGGCCATGGCGCGGGGCGGATGGATCGCGCCGGCGACGCCCACTACGATCTCCTCTCCGCCATTCACAAGTCGGTGCGAAGCTCACGGGTCGACGCAGCACTCCTCTACATCGCCCACTACATCGGCCAGGGTGGTGATCCGCTCGACGTCGTGCGCCGGCTCTGTGCGATCGCCTCGGAGGATGTGGGGCTCGCCGACACGCGCGCGCTGCCGCTTGTCATTGCCGCCTGGGACGCCTACCTGCGCCTCGGCGATCACGAGGGGCAGCGGGCGATCGCACACGCTGCCGTCCACCTGGCGCTCGCGCCGAAATCCGACAGCGTCGATCGCGCCTGGTCGCGGGCGCGCCACCTTGCCGCCGCGCACCCCGCGCTCAGTGTGCCACTTGCCCTTCGCAACGCCCCGCACCCGCTGATGGCGGCGCTTGGCCATGGTGATGGCTATCTCCATGCCCACGCAACCACTGAAGGCTACCCGGCCGGCGAGGCGCACGATGGCTGGCCGCAGGGCGTACCGCGTGAGACCCTCTACCAGGGCCATGCGCGCGGCAGCGAGGCGGGCTTCGTTGCCCTGGAGCGCTGGCGCCGCGGGCTTGATACAACGGCGCAGGAGTCACCCCCATGAAGCTCTGGATCCTGAGCGACCTGCACCTTGAGTTCGGCGATTGCCGCCTGGTGGCGCCGGAGGCGTTCGACGTGATCGTGCTTGCCGGCGATATCAATGTGGGCACCGCCGCCGAGCCCGTTCTGCGCGAGCTCGCGGCGCTCGGCAGGCCCCTGGTCTACGTGCTTGGCAACCACGAGTTCTATCAGGGCGTGGTCGAGGAGGTGCGGGAGGCCTGGCGGCGGATCGAGATTCCGGGGGTGCACGTGCTCGATGACACCGCCTGCGTGATCGACGGGGTGCGCTTTCTCGGCACCACGCTCTGGACCGACGTGAACCAGCTCGACTACTTCACGATGCGCGCCTCGGGGGATCTCTCCGACTTCCAGGTCGTGCGCGTGCGCGGGGCTGATGGCACCACCCGGGCGTTGACGCCGGTGGATACCTTCGACGCCCACCAGGAGGCGCTTGATTTCCTCGCCAACGCCTTTGAGACACCCTTTGCCGGCAAGACCGTGGTGGTCACCCACCACGCGCCAAGCGAGCACAGCGCCGCCGCGCGCTGGCGCGGCACACCGCTTCAGCCCTATTTCTCCTCGCGCCTTGAGCCGCAGATCCTCGACTGGCAGCCCGCACTCTGGGTGCACGGCCACATGCACGACAGCGCCGACTACCTGGCCGATTGCACCCGCGTCGTCTGCAACCCCCGCGGCTACGTCGGCCACGCAGTGAACCCGACCTTCGATCCGGCGCTGGTGGTGACGATCTAGCCGGCCGGCGCGCGACTTAGCGCGCCCAGGGGTTGCGCTCGAAGTACTGCGCGCTCGGGCAGTCCCGCACCAGGCGGACACTCTGGCGGTAGGCGAGCTGGTAGTCGTGGGAAAGCTCCGCCGCGCCCTCGCCGGTGCCCGGAGAGAGCTGCTGGTGGACAAAGTTGCTGGTGGTCGAGACGATATGCCGCTCGCTATTGTCGAGCGAGCCGCGCACCTCATCGAGCGTGTGCCGGCGGTACGCGCCAAGCCGCGCGTTGTAGCCGTGACCCTCGGTCGCCTGGTGGCGATCGACCACGAAGCGGTCACTCCAGCGCACGCGATCGAGGCGCTCCTTGGCGTCCGCCATCTCCACGCGCACGGCGCGCTTGATCTGATCGGGTAGCCGGGAGCGCTCGACGGCGACATGCATCTCGCCGAGCACCGGGTCGCTCTCCTGCCAGGCCGCCTTCGGCCCGAAGACGCTGCTGTCGAGGTCGCGGTAGTGCGGGCAGAGATGGCTTAGCACCACCTGCGGGATGTAGCGCGCGGCCGGATTCCAGTTGCGCAGCGTGTCCTCGAGCGTCGGTGCGCCGGCGTTCGCGGCTGTGGTGGCGGCGGCGAGCAGCAGGCCGCCCAGGACAGTGATTGATCGACGCATGGGGCTCCCCCTCTTGTTTTTCAATTATTTTACCGTTTTTAACTGGAGCCTGCCAGCGGCAAGTCGCTTGACTTTTTATTTAAGCAAGAATAATCTCTGCCGGGTCTGGAGCGGCTCGCGCTGATCCATGCCTGGCGCGGCGCGAGCAACTTGCCAGATTGTCCTGAAGCGGCTAGATTTCTCTTGCCAGGACGCGCCACAGGGTGTTAATTTACGCCCATTGAAAGGGCACCTTGCAGTACACACCGGACCGGCCAGCGCGCCGGACACACATGGGCCTCAAGGGGAAGACCATGGCAGCAGCAGAACGGATCGCAGAGAGCACTGGGCCAGTCAGCGCCCGGCGTGCGCGCCAGCTTGACCGCTTCGCGGCGATCGCCGACCAGGGCGAGCACCTGCTGGCAGGACTGTGTCTCGGCGGCGAGGTTGCCGGGCTGCGCTCGATACTGGTGCGTCCGCTTGATTTCAACAGCCGCTGCCCGTCTGCCTTCTCCGTGGCGGGGTGTGTGCGGATCGCCGCGATCAACCGCTGGTATACGCTCGAGGAGCGTCACACCCGTGTCGAGGATATCGCGGCCTTCATCGAGACGGCGATCGGCGGTATTGACGCCGATGCCGAGTGGGTGGCCGAGGCGCACGAGCGCCTGGCGGCCTGGCGGGCCAATCCGGTCATGCCGCTCATGCTCTACAACCACGCAAGCCACGCCCCGAGCGGCGAGGGGATCGTGCGCGCGAGCTGAGGCTCGCGCACGCCGCGAGGCCGTCTCAGGAGTCGTGATGACAGACCCCATCCTCCACCCCCTGCGCAGTGACGGCGAGGTCTTCGCCGTTGATGACTCCGGTGATTTCATCGCCATGCTGGAGCTCACCCTCTCGGCGAGTGAGCGGGTCCGTGGCTTTACCGACGCCCGCGAGGCGCTGGCGCTGCTTCACGCGCGCGAGGCGCAGACGCGCACGCGGCTTCGAGAGACCGAGAAGGCGCTCCAGGAGGACAGCGCCGGCGATCTCCTCCCGCCGCTACTCGCCGATCCGGCAATCACCGATCAGGTCTGCGTGGTGATCGCCGACTACGCGATGCCGCCAATGACAGGCCTCGAGCTCTTCTCCGCGCTTGGCGACGCCCGTGCGCAGCGCATCCTGCTCACCGGTGTCGCGGACAACGAGGTCGCGGTCCGCGCCTTCAATGCCGGGCTCATCCAGCGGTTTGTGAGCAAGGCCGATGGTGACGCGCTCGCTGCGCTCTCCACGGTCATTGGCGCCCTGCGGGAGCGCTGCCTCGCCGAGCGCTGTGCGCGCCTTCGCACGCTGCTGATCGAGCGCGGCGCGGCCATCTTCGAGGACGCCGAGGCGCAGGCCGCGGTCAGCGCCGCCATGGACGCGGCCGGCGTGCGCGACTACGCCTACACCTTCTCACCCCCGGGGTTTGTCTGCCGCCTTGCCGATGGCAGCACGCGCGCGCTTGTGATCGCCTCCGAGGAGCTCATGCGCGCGCACCGCGAGGTGGCCGCCGATCAGGGTGCGCCGGCGGCACTGATGGACGCCCTGCGCGCCGGCACGCTCATCCCCTGCTTCCCGGGCCACCCGAACGGCTTTTTCGATGCCGCGCATGCCGATCACTATGCCGACTTCTGCCCGCCGGCCGAGCCGGCCGGGGACCGCCATCGCATGGCCTGGGCGCCCCGGCGCTAGCCCCCTGGTGCCGCGCCTGTTGTGGGCGCGAGCGGCAGGTCGATCAGAAACCGGGTGTACTTGCCCTCCTCGCTCTCACAGCGCAGCGTCCCGCCAATGCGCTCGACCTCGCGCTTGCAGAAGCTAAGCCCCAGCCCCATCGCCGTGTTGTCGTCGGCATAGGTGACAAAGGTCTCGAAGATCCGCTCCAGGTGCTCGGTGGGGATGCCGGTGCCGCTGTCATGGACCTCGACCCGGGCGAGCCCCTCGCCGTGCGGCCGGACACCGATCCTGATCGCGCCGTGGCCGGCCGCATGGACGGCGCGCAGTGCGTTTTTCAGCAGGTTCGCGATGATCGAGGCCATGAGGCTCGGCGAGCCGAGCACGCTGAGTCCGGCCGTGGCGTTGCACTCGATCAGCCGCCGCTCGGCCTCCTCGCAAGGATAGTCCTCGACGGCGCGCATCACGCACTGGCCAAGATCGAAGCGGGTCCCGAGATCGGTGGCGCCAGGCTCATTCCAGCCGGCGTTGATCAGGAGGAGCGAGATCAGGTGCTGGGAGCGCTCGGCGAGGCGGCGCACGCGCTCTGGCGCCTGTTCAAGCGCCCGGGCCTGCTCCTTGGTCAGGGGCCGGCGCTCGGCGTCTGGCAGGCGGCGATGCGCCTGTGCGTCGCGGATGAGATCCGGCAGGAACTGCTGGCTCGAGATGGCGGCGAGCGAGATGGCGCTAAGGGGCGTGCGCAGCTCATGGGCGAGGAAGCTCGCGAGCTGGCGCATCGCATCCAGGCGGTGCTGCATCACGGCAAGCTCGTCCTGGCGCTCAAGGTAGTGGTCGACGGCCTGGGCGATCGGCGCCTCGATCTCCTCCATGCGCCAGGGCTTGGGCAGGAAGGCGCGCACCTCACCGCGGTTGACCGCATCCACCGCGGCGTCGATGTCCATGTAGGCCGTGGCGAGCAGCCGCTCGATGTTCGGGTAGAGTCGGCGCGTCTGCTCCAGGAGCTCAACGCCGCTCATCCCCGGCATGCGCTGGTCGCTGATGATGACCCCAATCTCCTCCCCGCGCTCGGCCAGCAGCGCGAGCGCCTCCTCTGCCGAGCCCGCGCCGAACACCCGGTAGTACATGCGAAAGTACATGCCGAAGTACTTGTGCGCGAGCTCCTCGTCATCGACCAGCAGGATGCCGGTCTCCCGCCGCCGCTGGGGGTGGTGGGCGCTGCCCTCATCCGGCCTCATTGACGCTCTCCGTGATGGCCTGCGCGGCGCTCGCCGGCAGCGTGAATGTAAAGCAGGTGCGCACGTAGGGGATGCTCTCGGCGCGAATCACCCCGCCGTGGCGGGTAATGATGGTCTGGCAGATCGGCAGCCCCATGCCGATGCCGCTGCCGGCAGTGGCCGTGGTGTAGAAGGGCTCGAAGACCTGATCGAGCGCCGCCTCGTCCATGCCCCTGCCGTTGTCGCAGACCCGGATCTCGATCCAGCCCTCTGCCCGCCTGCTCGCAGAGATCTCGATCTCCGGCGCCTGCACCCGCGTATCGCCCTGCAGCGAGCGGATTGCGTTGGCGAGGAGATTGACCAGCACCTGGACGACATGGGGCTGGGAGCAGTGCGCATGCAGCCCCGCCTCGACGCGCTGGCCAAGCACGATGGCGCCGGCCTCGTGGCGGGTGAACTTCAGCGCCGAGTCAACGATCTGCGCCACCGGCGTGTCGGCGAACTGCACCGCGCTCGGGTGCGAGAACTCCTTCAGGTCGCTCACGATCGCGCTGACCCGGTTGACCCCCTCCTCGATGTCGGTGAGGATCTCCCTCGCCTCGGCGGCGTCACGCATCGCCGGTGAGCGCTTCAGCACCTGTGTCGCCATGCTGACATAGTTCAGCGGATTGCGGACCTCGTGGAGAAGCCCCGCCGAGAGCCGTCCGAGCGCGTTCATCTTCTCGCTGTGGACGAGCTGCTCCTGGGTGGCGTTGAGCTGCTCGATCATTTGCTCGAGCACGGTGTTGCGCGCGACGATCTCGCGCTCAAGGCGCACGGTGCGAACGATGTTGCGCACCCGCTCGAGCAGCTCCCGGGTGCCGAAGGGCTTGGCGATGAACTCATCCGCCCCCTCCCGCAGCGCGAGCAGTGCCGAGTCCCGGTCACTGCGCGCGCTCAGTATCACGATGCGCGTATGGGTATCGGTGCGCCCCTCGCGGATGGCCCCGGCCAGGGCCAGCCCGTCATCGCCACCGAGGATCCAGTCCAGCAGGATGAGATCGAAGGGCTCGCGGTGGACGGCGGCGAGCGTCTCCTCTGCCGTGCCGACACTCAGGCAGTCGAACTCCTCCGCCAGGGTCGCGGCAATGTAGTGCCTCACCTCGGGATTGTCATCGACGATCAGCACCCGGCCGCGGCCGACGTCGCGCGCCGCCACCGGGGCGCCCTCGCCGGAGTCGCCCGCATCGGCCTCGGCGCCGCCCGGTGGTGGCGGCATTGCTGCTGGCGCCGCCGGCGGGCTGCTGCGAAGCGAGACGCTGACCCGGGTGCCACGGCCATACTCGGACGCGATCTCAAGATGCCCGCCCATCGCTTCGATCAGCTCCCGGGAGAGTGCCAGGCCAATCCCGCTGCCGCCGGGGTCGCGATCGCCCGCCACATGGCCGCGCCGGAAGCGCGCAAGCACCTGCGGCAGCACCTCGTCACGGATGCCAGGCCCCGTGTCGCTCACCACCAGCCGCGCGCTGCCGTCCTCGTGGGCGAGCTCGATGCGGATCTCGCCCTCACTCTGGGCGTACTTCAGCGCATTGCCGATCAGGTTGTAGAGCACCTTCTCGAGTGCATCGGTGTTGCCCCGCACCCAGACCTCGGGCGCGATGCGGGTGTCGATGCGGATGCCGCGGCGCTCTGCCTGGTAAGCGGCCATCTCGCAGAAGCTCTCGAGCTGGTCGGAGAGATGCACGGGCGTCGTGGGCGGCGTCTCCGGCACCTCGCGCAGGCGAATCACCTCGAGCAGATTGTCGACCAGTGCGAGCAGCTGCTGTGCGTTTTTCTTGGCAATGCGCGCGCGCGGCTCGTTCTCAGTGTTGCGCACCAGCGGCGAGCGGTCGATGTCCTCGATCGGTGCAAGCAGCATGGTGAGCGGGGTGCGAAGCTCGTGGGAGACATTGGCGACGAAGTCCGACTTCATGCGGTTGATGCTCGCCAGGCGCTCGTTCTGGCGCTCGAGCTCGAAGGCATTGACAAAGCCCGTGCGCCGCGCGCGCTCAAGCTGTCGGGTGCCAATGCAGATCGTCATCGCAAGCATCCCGAAGAAAAAGAGCTGCAGCCCGATCGCGCTCGCCTCAAGCGCGGCCGCCGGGGCAAGCCAGGTGGCGTGGATCAGCGCAGCCGCTACATAGCCTGCAAGCATGATGGCGGAGATCGTGATGGCGTCGGCCAGGCGTAGCGGCAGGATCATCGCGGCGAAGACGGCGGGCAGCACCAGCAGCGCGGCGTAGGGCGAGTCCTGGCCGCCGCTCAGCGCAACCACCCAGATCAGGAGGAGCTGGATGCTGAGTAGCCAGCCGTGGGCGATCAGCCGGCCGTGGCGCAGGCTCCCGCGGCTGAAGTGCAGCGAGAGCGCGATCAGGAGGAGCGCGATGACCACCAGTCGCGGGTAGAGCGCCCCGGGGTGGACCTCGCCAAAGCGAAGCTGATCGGCAACAAGCCCCGCGGCGACCAGCACCGTTGCAACGACGCAGGCAAAAAACGAGCGCTGGGTGAGCTCCCGGCGGCTGTGTTCACGCCAGGCAAGCTCTGCCGGGGTGGCCGCCCGTCGGCTCACCGGCGACCCCCGGTGCGCAGCCGCCCGGGCGCGAGGTGCTCTGCCAGCGGCTGGCGAAAGCTTGCCTCGGAGAGCTGGGGGCGGATGAGCCCGAGCGCCATCGCCTTGGCGACTGTCTGCTGGCGCCCGCTGGCGCCGAGCTTTTGGGTGGCCTTCGTGAGGTGATATTCCACCGTCGCCCGGGCGATGTCGAGGATGACGCCGGTCTCCTCGGCGGTCTTCCCCTCCGCCGCCCAGAACAGACACTCGCTCTCGCGCGCGGACATCGCGGGGATGTCGTAGGCGTAGTCCTCCGAGTGCAGCGCCAGTGCGGCGGCCGCCTGGTGCAGGGCACCCGCGTAGTAGTGCATGGTGGGCAGCAGCGCCCGGTAGCGCTGCTCCTGGTCCTCGCCCCCGCGGCGCGAGGCGAGGACCAGCAGCGAGACATCCCCGGCGAGTCCACGTGCCGGCGCGACAACCCCGCCGGCAAGCCCTGCGGCACGCGCCGCCGCCTTCAGCTGGCCAAGGCGCTCGCTCGCAGGCGAGCGCATCATCGCCTCGCGCCAGGTCGCCGGCAGCAGGTTGCGCTCGGAATAGCGGGCAATGGGGTCCACCGCGAAGAAGCCCTCCTCGACATAGCGCTCGCGCCACCCGGGCGGCATGGCGTCAACGATCAGAACGGTCGGGCGCACCAGCGAGGAGACGAACTGCGCGGTGTAGTGGAAGTAGTCAAACCCGTGCATCTCGCAGATCTGATCGCAGACGTCGTAGAGCTCCTCGCGACTCCCGGCCGCGGCGAGCGCGCTCATGATCTGCTCTGCCGGTTCATTCATACACTGGGCATCCAGCCGCGACCTTTCGACGAATTTTCACAGGCGCCAAGTATAGTGCGACGCCGCGCTGTCGGCAAGAGCGCGATGCGCCCGCATCGGCGCTGTCATGGGCGTTGTCGGCTGCGCAAGCTGTGAACTTAATCACTGAAATACAAGCTGATATTGTCACGCTTCGGGTTGATGTGGGCGGGAGCGTCGCCGGCGCGCAGGCGCCCCGTGCGGGTGCCCTCTGTTTGCTGCAGCAATTTATTATGTATACAATAAAAAAATGGAACTTGGACGCCCCGGGGCAGTCGGACCGGGGAAGTGCTAACAGATGTTCGACCGGGAGTCCCATGGCGCAGCACAGTTTTCCGCAGCTCCTCGACACGCTTGGCATCGCCCATGATGCGGTCTCGCTGCCCGTGACGCCGCCGTCAGGCGGGGAGGCGCACTACGCCGCCACGCTGCTCGTCGACGAAGTGGGCGGTGGGTTGCATGTGCTCCTCGGCGAGGCGTCATCGCTGCTCGACCCGGCCTCGCTCGCACCGCTGGGGCTTCGGCTTGCCGATACGGCCGAGTGCGAGCGCTTTCGCCGCGCCCGCCGCCTGGAGTCGCTCCACCCGGTGCGCCCCCGCGGCGCCGAGCGCCTCTACGTGCAGTGCGCCACTCCCGCGCTGCCGCAGAGCCTGGTGGTTGTGATCGGCGTTGGCCGTGGCGTGCGCCTGTCGTCGAGTGCGCTTGCCGAGATCGCGCCTGCGCTTGAGATCGTTGCGCTCGCCGCAACACCGGGCGAGGAGGCGCTTGCGGAGTATCTTGGCGCGCGCTCCGATCGCAACGACAGCCTGCGCGCGGTCAACCAGTTCACCGGCCGGCGCGTCCTCCAGCGCCTCCAGGATCTCGATGTGCTGCCGCCGATGCGCGAGACGGCGCGCCGACTGCTCGACTACCGCCGCACCCCCGGGGCGACGATTGATCACCTGAGCGCGATCGTTGCCGCCGACCCGGCGCTGAGCGCCCAGGTGGTGAGCTGGGCGAATGCGGCGGCGATCGGCTCGCGCGACATCCGCACCATCCCTGATGCGATCAGCCGCGCGCTCGGCGCCGCGCGCGTCGTGAACCTAGGCCTCGGCCTCGCCCTGAACGAAAGCCTCGGCGGTGTCGGCGGCAGTGACTACGCCCGGCTCTCCGACTACTGGGCGCGGGCGCTGCACTGCGCGCAGCTCTCCGAGGACCTCGCCCGCGCTGCCCGCACGCAGGGCATTGCGCTCGACCCCGGCAGTGCCTACCTGGCGGGGCTTCTGCATAACCTTGGCGAGGCGGTGCTCTGCCACCTCTTCTCGGCACAGATGCCGGCGCTCGACGCCGCCGAGCGGCTGAACCCCCTGGTGGCGCCGGCGCTGGTGCAGCGTGCCGTCATCGGGGTTGCCGACGCCCAGATCGGGGGCGTGGTTGCCGATCAGTGGGAGTTGCCCGAGGAGGCGCAGGCGGCGATCCGCGCCGCCGCCGCCGGTGATGAGGAGCAGGCCGACGCCGAGGGCTACGCAGCTGTTGTCAACCTCGCCCTGCGGCTTCTGGCCGAGGCCGGGCTGCCGGCAACCCCGATTCTCTCAAGCCGCTCTGGCGACGCGCTTGCCAGGCGGATCGGCGAGGAGCGCTGCGGCAAGGCAAAGGCGCGCGCCCGCGAGCGCGAGGGCGAGGTCAATGAGCTGCTCGGGCTGCTGACGCGGGATCGCTGAGGGCCTTGTCGGCCTGGCTGTGGCCTAGAGCCCTGACTGTGGCCTAGATCCCTGGGGCTGCGTGCGCGCTTGCCGGCTGGCGCAGTGTTGCCAGTGCCTCGCCGATCACCGCGATGGGCTCGCTCAGCGCGCTCGCCTGCCAGGCGGGCGGTGGTGGTGAGATGCGAATACCCCCCTCGCCAATGGCGATGGCGGCCTGCGGGTCGGTGAGGCGGTAGACAACGCCCTGCCGCGCGTCCGCCGCAAGCCCCTGCTCGATACGGCAGCGCTGCTCCCGCCAGTTGGCCTCGGTGCGTGCCGGGTCGCTCTGGCAGAGCGTCTGGTCGATGCGCTGCAGCGCACCGGCAAGGCGCACCCAGTGCAGCCGCGCAAGCTCCACGCGATGCGCCCCGTCGCTGTCGATGTAGCACGACCAGTGCTCGCCCCCGCCGGGGCGCGGAGCGGCGATCGCGGTGTCGGTCTCGCGAATCGCGCGCAGCACCTCGCCGACCAGCACCTCGTCGGCCTCGCACTCGAGCTCGAAGCGCTCCACGGGATCATCGGGATTGCGGCAGGCCTCGGCGGCGAGCAGCGCGTCGATGAGATCGCGCCGGGAGAAGCACTCAAGCAGCACCGCCTGGATCTCCGGCCACCATGCCTCCTGTACACGCACCCGCCTCTCTCCCATGGCCTGTGGTTGGATCATTTAATTGTCTACATTATAAATCAGAGGGGCGCTCGCTGTACAGGGCGCCGCTCAGGCCCGGCGCTCCTCGACGCTCAGCACCTGGCGGCTTGGCTCGCTGCCGCGCTCGATCCGCCGGCAAAGCCGCACCCAGGCGGCACGGCTGATCCGCTCGAGGGACACCTCGGTGGTGCCGAGCCAGTCGCGCACCTGCTGCCCGGCCGGGGTGAGGTAGATGACGGCGAGGCTCACCCCGCTGTCATCGAAGCGAACCGCGGTGACAGCGCCCGTGGGGCGGTAGTGGTAGAGGCGGGTCGCGCCGCCCTGCTCCACCCACTGCATCTGCATCGCCCGGCCCTCGAAGCGGTAGTAGGTGGTTTCGAGGTCGATGGCGGCGTCTGTCATGGTGGCTGGCTGTGGCCTGGTGGATTGTGCCCTAGTATAGGGGTGGCGCCCGCCATGTAAAGCGCCAGGGCCGCCCCGGGGGGTCAGTCGAGCCAGCGTATGGGCGCCTCGCCGCGCGCGCGCAGGACATCATTGACGGTTGCGAAGTGGCCGCAGCCGCGAAAGCCGTGGCGCGCGCCAAGTGGTGAGGGGTGGGAGGTCTCGAGCACCCGGTGGCGGGCCTGGTCGACGAGCGCTGCCTTGGCCCTGGCGTGGTTGCCCCAGAGCAGGAAGATGA
The DNA here is from genome assembly GCF_024170285.1 of Natronocella acetinitrilica. NCBI lineage: Bacteria > Pseudomonadati > Pseudomonadota > Gammaproteobacteria > Chromatiales > Ectothiorhodospiraceae > Natronocella > Natronocella acetinitrilica. Next base: position 479,130 of record NZ_JALJXV010000003.1, on the reverse strand, counting down.
GGCCGTCGCGCTCGGCGCTCAGCGCGCTGATCAGCTGATCGGTGACCGCCTCCCAGCCGCGTTTCTGGTGGGCGCCGGGGGTGTGGGCCTCGACCGTGAGAAGGGTATTCAGGAGCAGCACGCCCTGGCGCGCCCAGTGGCTGAGATCGCCATGCGCCGGGCGCTCGCCGCCCTCGCATCGGACGACCTCGGTGTAGATGTTGCGTAGCGAGGGCGGAGTGCGCACGCCCCTACCGACCGAGAAGGCAAGGCCCATGGCCTGGCCGATGTCGTGATACGGGTCCTGGCCGATGATGACCACGCGCACTGAGGAAAACGGCGTCAGGCGAAGCGCCGTCAGGCGCTCGCCTGCCGGCGGCAGGATCTCTGCCCCGTCGGCCTCGCGCGCGGCGAGAAAGCGCAGCAGCGCCTCGCCCTTCGCGGTGGCAAGTGCATCGCCGAGGTGGCGCTGCCAGTCGGGGTCAAGCCGACTCACTTCATCTGCCAGCGCCTGCATCGCTCCGCTCTCCATCCGCCTGTCACTGCCCCGGGGCGGGCTGCGCGCCCGCAGCACTCCGCGGGAAGGCAACCTGGGGAACCTTCTCGCGATACGCCGCAAGCCGCTCATCCAGGCGTGCCGCCACCTCAGGGTGCAAGACTGCCAGATAGCGTGCGCCCTGCTCAAGGGTGAGCTCGGCGGGGTAGCGCCTGGCGGCGATACGCGCCTGGGCGAGTGCTTGGGGTTCGCCCGGCACCGCGCGCTCGATCTCCGCGATGAAGGCGGCGCTGTTCGCCCGAGCATAGGGCTCATCGGTGCCCATGGCCTGGGCGATGCGCTGGTAGCGGCGCTCGACAAGCTGCATCAGCGCGGCCTCCTGCCCGGCGCGCAGCTCGCGCGCCAGGGTGACGACGGCGGCGTTCCCGGTGACCGCGCTGGTGACCGCCCGCAGGCCGTGAATGCCAAGGCGTAGGTGGTCCATCGCCCGGCGCTCGGGCGTGGTCTCGAAGTGCGAGCCGAGCATGCGCAGCACGCTCGCCTGGGTGTGGCGCAGGTAGTGGCGCACGGGCTCCGGCTCATCGGCGGCGCCGAGCGGGTCGCAGGGGTTGATGTCACCGGTGGGGAGATAGCCCTCGTGGACGAGGCGCGTTGCCTGCGCAATCCAGCTGCCGAGCACCACCGCCTCCTCGGCGGAGCCAGGCGGCGCGTCGTGGCAGTCGGGGTGAAGATAGCGCTCAGGGCGGGCGCGGATCTCATCGGCCCAGCCCGCCTCGCCAAAGGCATAGGCGCTTAGTGCAAGAAAGTCCCGGCGAATCTCCCCGAGCGCTGTCGGCGCCTCGCGCTGGAGCAGGTCGAGACGGCGATCGGCATCGGCACAGATCCCCTCGAGCCGGCGTGAGACATGCAGGCCAAGTGCGGCGCGAAGCAGCCCCGCCCGTGCCGCACTCCAGCCCGGGGCGGCCCGCAGCTGCTGGCACTCCCGCTCCCAGGTCGACTCGATCAGCGCCTCCACGGCCTCGCCTGCCACCTCTCCATCGCGCAGGTAATGCGCGCAGAGCGCCCCGTGCGCGGCGTCGATCACCCGTGTGGCGATCAGGTTCGCATCGTGGTTGATGCTGAGCTTCGCCGGCGGCAGCGGGAACTCCTGCAGTCGGTCAATCACGGACTGTGGACGGATGTAGTTGCGCTCTGCCATGACCACTCCCCGCCGTGGCATTGTTGCCAGGCATTTAAAATTTATTTACAATAAATTATATCACGTCGATCGCGGCATGACGTCTGCGCATCGGAATTACCGGAGCAACCATGTCGAGCGAGCAGCCAGGCCACCCCTATCCCGCGCTAAAGGCCCCGGTCGGCCCGCGGGCGCTGCGCCGCGAGTACGATCGCTACAACCGGGAGCTCTTTGGCGGGCTGCTGCCGCCGGTGCGCATCACCTACTCCGAGCGCATGAGCCGGGCGTTTGGCAGGGCCGTCAACAAGGGCGCCTCGGTCGCGCTCGAGTCGCGCTACGAGATCCGGCTTGCGGGCATGCTGCGCCGTGATGTGCGCGAGCTTGTCGACACGCTCCTCCACGAGATGATCCACATCTACCAGTGGGAGATGCACCGCCAGACCGAGGACCGCTACTACCTCGACGCCCGCCCGGTGCCGGGACGGCCGTTCGTGAACAAGGGCCACGGCGCGGTCTTCCACCAGAAGGCGGCGGAGCTCGATGCGCGTGGCTTTCGGATTGATGTCTACGCCGATCTCGATCGCCCCGAGTCGGTCCCCGATGGCGTGCGCCGCTATGGCATCGTGCTTGAACTTCGCGATGGCCGCCGGACACTCTTCCGCCTGCCCGCACCCTTCGAGACGCTCGCCACCCCCCTGGTGAGCTCGCTGCGCCGGCGCTATGGCGCGGAGACCCTGCGCGCGGTCACGCCCCTTGAGACCGATTCTCTCGCCGTCATGAGCTGGCCGCTTGTGACCCGCAGTGGTGCGCTCAAGCGCAGCCAGCGGGCGATCACCTACAAGAGGTACTACGTGGAGCAGGTGCTTGCCAACCCGGCGATCGAGTTCGGCGAGGAGCAGCTTCTGATCGACCCCGCCCTTGAGCAGTTGAGTGCCGAGAACCGGGAGCTCATTGCCGCGCTGCGCCGCTACCGCCACCTCGATCTGCCGCTCTACCTCGATCTGGCGCGCGAGGCGCGCAGCCATCAGCGCGGGGGGCGCACCGCCTCGATCGATGATGCCCTGCCGCTGCTGCTCGATACCTGGCTTGACGCACCGCCCGATGCATTCTGTGATTCGCAGAGCTTCCGGGCGCTCAAAAGACTCTGCCTGCCGACGCTCTGGGGCGAGCGCGGGCGCGCGGTGGATGCGCGCAGCGCCCACGCCGCCTACCTGCTCTGCGCGCACCAGCGCGCGAGCTTCAAGGAGTTCCAGGACGCACTCACCCGGGAGCTACTCTCGCGGCGGCTGACCGGCAGCCGCTTCACCAGGCTTCGCATCGAGCGCGATGAGCAGGCCGTGCGAAGCCTCGTCGCCGGCTGGAGCGAACCGCCGGCCGATCTTGGCGGGCGCCGGGAAATCGCCTCGCTGGTCGGCCTCGCCCTCGACAACCTGGCAGGCAGCGCCAAGGTGGACACGCAGGCGGCGGTGCGCGACATCCTCGCCCTGGAGGCGCATGCCGCTGCCCTTCGCCGTGGCGCCGAGGCACCCGGCGCCCGGCGCCCGGCTCTCACCGAGGCCCGCGGGCCGCTTGGCGAGCAGGCAACCTTCGGGTTCTGAGTCGGCGCGCGGTCAGCACCCGCGCGGGCGTTATTGACGCCCCATGCCGCGACCCCTATACTTTATTGTAGTTAAAATAAATCACAGCCACCTTGCGTGGTCAGGAGCGCGTGCAGTGACCGGGCAGTCCCAGGGAATGACGCCGCAGGCGGTCCGCCTTCGCCTCTTCGAGGATCTGCTTGCGATCCACGAGGCGCGGCTTGCCCGTGAGCGCGAGCAGACGATCGTCTCCCGGGGACTTGCCGGGACCGCGCGCAATCCGCTTGACCCGGCGCGCGATACCGCCGAGTGCGTGGTGGATGACATCCGCCATGCGGTGGGGGCGATCGCGCGGCTTGATCGCGCCGCCGCCGATGCGCTGATTGCGACACTGACCGAGCACTTCGGCGCGCCGCTTGCCGAGACACTGATCGAGCGGGTTGCCGCGCACAATACGTGCGTCGAGGAGCGCGGCCAGCGCGCGGCGGCGAGCATGGCCGAGGCGAGCGAGCGTCTTGCCGGCACGATCGCCCTCTACGACCGGGTCTGTGGGGATCGGCTGACACACATCGTCGAGCTGCGCGCGAGCGAGGCGATCTGGACCGACCTGCTGCCCGATGGCGCCTTCTCGGCCTTTGCCGCGGCGGTGGATACGCACGCAGAGCGCCACCCCGAGGCAGCGGGCACGGGCTTCTGGCGCCTCACCCCGGCAGCCGGCGCGCGGGACGTCCACACCGCCGCCATGGTGGTGAGCGAGGCGCACTACCGTGCCCATCGCGAGTCCTTCTCCGAGGATCTCATCGCTCGCCTGCGCGCCCTTGATGACTGCCCGGTGGCAGGCCCCCAGGCGCCCATCGCTCGCCTTGAGCGCCTGGACGCGGGGCTTCTTGCCGGCGGTCGCCGTCGGCTGCCGCCGATTGCGATCCCCGGCTATCTCTGCCTGGGCTCCTACCTCGGCGACTACTTCTGGAAGACGCCCGATGAGGAGGCGGCGGTGCTGCGCGAGGACCATGCCCGGGTGCGCGACGAGGTGGCGATGCTGCGCGAGTCGATTGCCGCGGTGGGCGGAAGCGATCCGCTGCCGCTTGAGGCCGGCTTCTAACCGCAGTCCGTCCGTTTCCTTGAATCTTTCTTGGCCGGGCACCCAGGTGAGGGTGCCCGGCGACGGTCTGCGCTGGGCGTCAGCCCGGCAGGCTCCCCTGGAGCAGCCCGGGGAGGGCGGACTCATCGACCACCGGCACGCCGAGCGAGGCCGCCTTGGTGAGCTTTGAGCCAGCGCCGGGGCCTGCGACCACGAGACTGGTCTTCTTCGAGACGCTGCCGGAGACCTTTGCCCCCAATGCCTCGAGTGCGGCGGTGGCCTCGCCCCGGGACATCTGCTCGAGACTGCCGGTCAGCACGATAGTCTGCCCGGCGAGGGGGCGCTCTCCCCCCGCCTCCTCGCTCACCTCCTCCCAGTGTACGCCCGCGGCGAGCAGGTGATCGCGGGTCTCGCGGTAGATCGGGCTTCGCACGAAGTCATGGACGGCGCTTGCGGTGCGCGGGCCGATATCCTCGATCTCGCAGAGCGCCTCGATGCTCGCCGCCTCGATCGCGGCGAGGCTGCCGAAGTGCCGCGCCAGGGCCTTCGAGGTGGTGCGCCCGACGTGGCGCACGCCAAAGGACTGGAGCAGGCGCGGTAGCGTCGTGTGGCGGGCGCGCTCGATCGAGGCGATCGCCTTGGCCGCCGAGCGCTCGCCCTGCCCGGGCAGGCTCTCTATATCCTCGGCGCTGAGGCGAAAGAGCGCATCAAGGCTGTCGAGACGGCCCTTGGCGTGGAGCTGCTCGATTAACCGCGCGCCGATGCCATCGATATCGAGATTGTCGCGGTTGACCGCATGCTGGAGGCGCGCGAGCACCTGCGCCGGGCAGGCAAGCCCGCCGGTGCAGTAGTGGAAGACGCCCTCGCCGGACTCGCCGGTGTCGCGCTCGATCGGCGAGTCGCAGGCCGGGCAGCGCTCGGGCAGCACGATCGCCGTGCGCTGCGCCCCCTCGCCGCCAGGCGCAAGCCCGACCACCTTCGGAATGACGTCCCCGGCGCGCTTGACCACCACCTGGTCGCCGATCATGATGCCGAGGCGCTCGACCTCGTCCATGTTGTGCAGCGTTGCGCTCGAGACGGTCACGCCGCCGACGAACACCGGCTCGAGACGCGCCACCGGCGTGATCACACCGGTGCGCCCGACCTGGAAATCAACGCCGGTCTGGGTGGTGATCCGCTCCTCGGCGGGGAACTTGCGCGCCGTCGCCCAGCGCGGGGCGCGCGAGAGCGTGCCGAGCTCCTCCTGCTGGAAGCGCGAGTCGAGCTTGTAGACAATGCCGTCGATATCGTAGTCGAGGCCGTCCCGGGCCTGGCTCAGTTCCTGGTAGTAGGCGAGGAGCGCCGCCTCGCCGCGCAGGCGGCGCACCAGCGGGTCGACCGGCAGCCCCCAGCGCTTCAGGCGCTCGAGCACCGCGTAGTGGGAGTCCGGCGTGTCGGCTGCATCCCAGGGCAGCGCGCCGTAGGCGAAGAAGGCGAGGCGGCGGCGCGCGGCCTGGCGCGGGTCGAGCTGGCGCAGCGCACCGCCAGCCCCGTTGCGGCAGTTGACGAGCGGCTTCTCGCCGAGCCGCTCGGCCTCGGCGTTGTAGGCACTGAAGGCGGCGTGTGGCATGACCACCTCGCCGCGCACCTCGAGTACGGCAGGCGGCATGCCGTCGAGCAGTGTCGGCAGGCCGCGGATGGTGCGCACCGTGTGGGTGATGTCCTCGCCCGTGGTGCCGTCACCGCGGGTTGCCGCGCGCACCAGCACGCCCATTTCGTAGCGCAGCGTGCAGGCGATGCCGTCGAGCTTCGGCTCGGCGCAGAATTCCGGCTCGATGCCGTCGAGCTCGCCCGCAACACGGCGCGCGAACTCAAGCAGCTCCTCGTCGCTGAAGGCGTTGTCGAGCGAGAGCATGGGCGTGGTGTGGGTGACCGGGGCAAGGCCGGAGGCGACCGGCGCGCCAACGCGCTGGGTGGGGGAGGCGCCCGTCACAAGCTCGGGGTGTGCGGCCTCGAGCGCTTCGAGCTCCGCGCGCACGGCATCGTAGTGGCCGTCCGGCACGCTCGGCGCATCGTTCACATAGTACTCGATGTCCCACTGGTTGATCTGGCGCACAAGCACGGCGTGACGATCGGCGGCACTGGTCATGGGCTTCTCCGGCTGGAATTTATTTAATTATTGTACTATTAAATAACCCGCAAGTCAAGCTGTGCGGCGCCCTAGTCCTGGGCGTCGAGGGGGTTTGCGAGGACGATCGCCCGCGCCATGGCAAGCGCGCTGCGGGTGTCGGTGGGCTCGTTGCGAAAGCGCGCGATGGCCGCACGGATATAGGCCGCCTCCTCGCTCGCGCCATCCCGCGCGAGTGCGGCACGAAGCGAGGCCTCGATGCTGCCGCGGATGTTGTGCTGCTCGATCAGCGCATCGCTCATGAGGTAGGTGAGGCGCAGGCTTGCCCGCACACCGGCGCGAATGCTCGCATCCAGGCGCTCGCACATGAGGAGCGCCATTGCCAGCAACGCGAGCCAGCTCGCCTGGTCGAGCCAGAGCGCGTGCACCGGATCGAGGGCCGCGAGTGCGAGCGGCGCGCCGAAGAGGATCAGCAGATAGGGCGCGGCCTGCCAGAAATCGGGGCGACGCCCGCCGATCACCCCGCAGAGGCGGGCGTGCAGCGGCCACAGGCAGGCGGCGGCAAGCAGGCTTGCGGTGAGCCCGGCGCCAAGCCCAAGGCGGGTGAGCTCGGTGAGCGCAAGGAGCCCCACCGCAGCGAGTGTTGCTCGCACGAAGGCCTGGAAGCCGGTGCGGATGAGCCGCGCCCGCTCGGCAAGCCGGCAGGCGCGCACCAGCGACTCCGGGGTGTCGATCACGCCCCGCCCCCCGCCTGGAATTGCCCGCTCACAACGCTGTCTGTCACAGCCCTGACCGCTCCATGAAAAGGCCCGACGCATCGGGCCAGATGTCCTATTATTATGGCCTTTATAATGAACTCTGTCAACCTGGCCAACCGTCATGGCCTTCCCGCGCTCCGTGAGGCAGGGCGCTGCCTGCTGCGGCCAGCGGCTGACTGCGTTCATTTAATAAAATCAATATTCTTATTGACCGCGGGATATTACCGCCCTAGACTCTCCGGGTCATGCCGCGTGCGTGCGGCCGGAGGTCTCATGGTTGTTGCCAATCTTGTCGGGGTGCTCGGACTCATGGTCACGGTGCTCGCCTTGCTGCGCCGGAGTAACCGGGGGCTGCTGCTCATCCTTGGCTGCGGGGTGCTGCTCTGGGCGCTTCACTATGCGCTCCTTGGCGAGCGCGCGGGGGCGCTTTTGCATGCGCTCGGTGCAGCCTGCCTGCTGGCGGCCCATCTCGCCGCGGCTGCCGCCCTCCGCCTGCGCCTGCTTGCCGCCATCGCCTTCGCCCTTGGCGGTGTCGCGCTGGTGCTGGCACTCGGCGCCGGCGTCCATGACCTCATCCTCGCCGCGGCCAGCGTGCTGCTTGCCCTGGTGCAGTTCCTGGCGCGCGGTGCGCTGCTTCGCGCAGGCATCCTCTGCGGCCAGGGGCTCTTTCTCGCCTACGCGCTTCTGGTCGGCTCGCTGCCGGCGAGTGCTGCAACCGCGCTCTGCCTGGCCGCGGGGTGCATCGGGCTTGTCCGCATGCAGCGCGCCGGGACAGCGGTTAATTAATAAAGTATAATTAAAATGAAGTCATGGACATTCCCGGACAGGGAGGTTACCGATGATTCGCGCATTTCAGTCCCACGTTGACTGCGTCAACCCGTTTGGCCTGCACCGCATGGCCTACCGCCGCTGGGAGCCTGTCTGTGAGCCCCGTGCCGAGGTGGTCTGTGTTCATGGGCTGACCCGCAACAGCCGCGACTTCGCGCTCCTCGCCGAGTCGCTCTGCCACCAGGGCTTTGCCGTCACCGCGCCGGATATCGTCGGGCGCGGGCGCAGCGATCGCATGGTCACCCCCGATCTCTACCACCCGGGGCAGTACCTGGCCGACCTGCGCGTACTGCTGGGCGAGGTGGTCGGGGTGGGCTCGAGTCTTGTCCGGGCGGCCGAGGCGACCCGCCGACTTGCCGCCTGGATGGGGCCGTGGGCGCAGGCGCTCTCCGCGCCCTGGGTCGAGGCCTGCAACGCGCTCGCCGGCGATGCCCCGAAGCGCCGACCGCTGATCTGGGTCGGCACCTCCATGGGCGGGCTGCTCGGGCTCTACCATAGCGCGCTCTTCGGCGAGATCGACGCCCTGGTGCTAAACGATGTCGGCCCCGAGCTCCCCGGCGACTTCCTCGGCGAGCTCCAGCTCCTCGCCTCGGCGCGGGAGGCGCGGATCGCGCATCTCAATGACGCCGTGCGGGTGCTGAAGACGACCTCGCCCGGCTTTGCACCACTCTCGACCGAGCACTGGCGGCTGCTTGCCGACGCCTCGGTGGTGCGCCGCGACGGGCGGCTTCGCTGGGACTTCGATCAGCGGATCTTCTCGCCGATCGAGCGCCTGCCGGCGGCAACGGTCGGACTGTGGCGGGTCTGGGAGCAGCTCGATATCCCCACGCTGACCCTGCGCGGGCAGCGCTCCAACGTGCTGCTTCGATCAGCTGCCGCGCGCATGTCGGAGACCTCCGAGGTCATCACCGTGCCGAAGGTCGGCCACTGCCCGGCACTCCTTGCGGATGATCAGCTCGCCATCGTGAGCGACTGGGTGAGTACGGCGGCCGCGCAGTTCGAGCGCGACCGCGGAGTCCACCGCCCGGCGCCGCGCGTGATCGCCCGCGCCGCGGGCGATGGTCTCACGCCGGCCTAGCCTGCCCCGCTTGCGACCCGCCGGGCCTCGGCCGCCTAGCGGCCCGGCGCCGGCCCCTCGGGCCCTGCCGGGCCTTCGTTGGCGCGCTCGGCGGCGCGGCGCTTGTGATCCACCCGGGCGCGAAAGCGCCGCAGGCCATCCACGCAGTGTGTCGCCCGGTTCAGGGTGAGGAGCATGCGGCGAAAGACGGTCTCATCGGGGTGCAGCGCGGCCTGCTGGCGGGCAAAGGCGATCCCGCGGGCGAGGAAGTAGGCGGCGTTGCGCTCGCTCACCATCTCAAGGGCGGCGCGCAGGGCGTCTGAGACAATGAGCTCCTGCTCGGCGCGCTCGCAACGCAGGCGAACGCGGTAGCGCTGCTCGGGATGACAGTCGTCGAGATCGGCGCGCAGCCGCTCGGGGGTGTCAATCACGAAGCGCTTTGGTAGCGCGTCGAGACGCCTTCGCTCGGTGCGACGCATGCGAAAGACGGTCGGGAAGTGCAGCCGCGCCTCAAGCGCCAGGCAATGATGGGACATGACAATCTCCTTTTTCAGCCCAGTATACCAGCGCCGGCGCGATGGACGCGAAAATATATTTACAGTAAAATAAAGGAATCAGTGGCGCATGCGGCGCCCGGGAGAGAGGCATGACAACACGCAGGATGGGGCGCGCGCCGCGCCAGGTGACCTATACCAAGGTCTCGGAGACGCGCGAGCGGGTCTGGCTCGAGGGCCGGCGGCTTGCGGCAAGCGGCTTCGAGCGGGGTGTGCGCTATCGCCTTGAGGTCAATCCGGAGCGCGGCTACGCCCGCTTCCTCCTCGATCCGTCCGGTGACCGGGTGGTCTCCGGGCGTGCGAACCGCCGCGCCGGCCGCGACACGCCGATCATCGACGTCTGCCTTGCCGAGATCGCACCGCCTGGCACGCGGGTGCGGGCGGTGATGAGTGACGGGGTGATCGAGGTCACCTTGCACCATGAGGAGATCGCGCTTGCCGATCGCGAGCGGCGGCTTCGCGCGTCGCTCGCGCGCGGGCGGATCAGCGAGGCGTCGGTGTGCACCGGTATCGGGGTGTCGACCGCGGCCATTGCCGAGGGCGTGCGCGCGGCAGGGCTTCGCGGCGAGGTCGAGTGGGTGGTGGAGATGGATGGCCGCTACACCGAGGTGGCCGATCGCAACAACAGTGCCATCACCGAGCGCACCCGCATTTTCAACGGCAAGCTCGAGGAGATCGAGCCCGAGCTTGTCACCCCGGTGGACCTGCTCTCCTTTAGCCTGCCCTGCGATGGGCACTCGCTCGCCGGCAAGGCGAAGCGCGGCATCAAGCGTGCCGAGAGCCACGATCTCTCGGCGACCAGCGTCTTTGGCCTGGTGCGCATCCTCGATGCGGCCAACCCCTCGGCGCTGCTGAGCGAGAACGTGGTGCAGGCCCGTGACTCGGCGACCTACGAGCTGCTGCGCCGCGAGCTCGAGCGGCGCAACTACCTGGTGCAGGACATCGAGCTCGACAGCACCCAGGCCGGCACGATCGATGTGCGCCGGCGCTGGTTCTTCGTCGCCATCTCGAAGAACCTCGCCGAGGGCTTTGACATCAATCGGGTCGCGCCAAGCGAGCGCGTCTATGCGCGGGTGAAGGATCTGCTCGAGCCGATCGGCGCCGAGGATGACGCCTGGCGGCACTTCGACGGGCTGCGCGAGAAGGCCGCCCGGGACAAGGATGCCGGCAAGAACTTCCGCAACTTCGTCTACACCGGCGAGGAGGACTGGGTGGCGAGTCTTCGCAAGTACTACAACAAGGCGGGCTCGACCGATGCGCGCGTGAGTGAGCTTGCGATCATGAGCGATGCCGATCTCGCAGCACTGGGTGGCGCGGTGCGCGCGCGCGAGAGCGGCGCCGATGCCGACGCCGCCCTTGCGCTGATCGAGCGCATGCGCGAGGCGGACAACCGGGCGCTCTCGCGCGATGAGATCGACGCGCTGATGGCGCTGCCGAGTGTGCGCGAGCGGGTCCGTGAGCGTCTCTTCACGCCTGTCGAACACGCCCGGCTGAAGGGCATCCCCGAGGCGCTGGTCGACGATGTGGCGGCCACCATCGCCCATGAGGGCCTGGGCCAGTCGGGACTCTGGGGGCATTTCGCGGGCCTTGCGCAGGTGCTCGGCGAGCACCTCGGCTCGCTGGTGGTCTGCGCCGATGGCGGCGTGATCCAGGGGGACTTCAGCCCCCAGGCAAAGCGTCTCGCCAAGCGGCGGATCGTCAGCGACGAGCCGGCGGCAAGTGCCCAGGGCGAGCTCTTCTCCGGCCACGGCCTCTAGGGCCCGCCACCCTGGCAGCGGCGCGCTCGCGGCTCAGGCCGCGTGGCGTGCCGCTTTCATGGACGCCAGTGCGGCGTCGGCAAGGGGTTTCATGGCTGGCGGCATGGCGCCCCGGAAGTGTGCCAGGCACTTCATCTCGCCGAGCGCCTCAAGCAGCCCCTCGATGGCGAGATCCGGCAGTCCCGCGGGCGCCACGGTGGGGCGCGCGCAGGCCCGCAGTCTCGCCAGCACGCCCGCGTCACAGGAGCGCTCGATCAGCTGGCGACAGAGGTAGACGGCGGCCGCGCGGTGCTCCCTCGGCGCGGGCGCATTGCCCCGCCCCCGGTGCTCCTGGATTGAGAGTAACACGCCCTCCCCTGTTGCACTGACCGCGATCGCCGCGGTGCTGCGGACACCGGTGACGTCCGTGATCTCCCAGACCCGCAGCCCGCCGCGGTAGCACTGCTCGGCGCGGATGGCGATGCAGTGGCCCATAGTGACCCCCTCGGCGGCGAGCGCGAGGGGGTCGGTGATCTCGCGAATGCGAAGCGTGCAGCCGCCCACGCGCAGGTGGCGCTCGGAGGGCTCGAGCAGAGCGCCCCAGTGCCAGGACGCCGGCGTGCCCCCGCGCTGGGCGCATGCCCAGCCGTCCAGCGCCTCGCGCTGGGCGAGGGCAAGGCGGCGCTCGAGGCGCTCTGCGGCGCGCGCGAGCGTGACGAGACTCTGCCCCTCGAAGCGAAGCGCGCGGCGCAGCGCCGGGCCGCGGCCTGGCAGTGCGCGGAGCAGGCGCTGGGCGAGGGCCTCCATGATCTGCCGGTAATCCTCGCGCAGCCGCTCGGCAAGCGCCCGAATGGTGGTGGCGTGGCGCTCGGCGAGCGTCGCCTTCAGCGCCGCCAGTGGGCGGTCGATGAGCCCGCTCGGCTCAAAGCGTGTCGCCGCCCCCTCCCAGAAGTGGAAGCTCTCGCCGAGCACCGTGCCGATGGCTAGCAGCGTCTCGTGCTCCTCCGGGTCGCGCGGCCAGAACTCAAGCGGTGTCGCATCAAGGAGGCGCAGCTGGTTGCCTGCGTGGCTGACCCCGCCGCGCACGCCGGCCATGAAGTGCGGGGCGCGGGCGCCCGCGCAAAGCGCCCGGACGGTGCGTGAGCTGACCCGCAGCGCGGCTGCGAGTGCCGCCTCCCTGGATGCGCCGGCGTCGATTGCACCGAGGATCTCCTGGGGCACGGACTCCTCGCGCTCGGCGAGCAGAATGGCCCAGGGCAGCGCCGGGAAGGCCGCCACGGCCTGGCGGCGGTAACGGGCAAGGCGCGCATCATCCGGGCAGAGATAGTCGTAGAGCAGCCGCTCGGTGCAGCCGCTGGCCGTCATGCTCGCGAGCGCCTCGCTATCGAGCGATGCCATCAGCCAGGCAAGCCGTGCCGCACGCCCCGGCGCCTGGCGCTCGCAGCGCGCCTCGCGCAGGGCGTGGAAGGCGAACTGGCGGAAGGGCGGCGCGCCGTGGGGGCCGGCAAGCGGGTCGATCCGCGCCCCGCGCATGCCAAGCACCCGCAGCCGCCCCGGGTCGGTGATGCTCGACTCGTGGGCAACGCCCGGGTCCGGCAGGCTCGCCGCTGGCAGGGGCAGTGTGATGCCCGGCGCCTCGCGCACGCGCGCGAGGCGCTCGGGGTCGGCAATGGCGGCCTCGAACCAGGCGTCGGTGGTGTGGTCGGCCTCGGCAAGCCGCGGTGGCGCCCCGCAGAGCGCGGCGGCGCGGTGCGCGGCATGGGCCTCCTCGGGGGCGAGGGCGTAGAGTCGCTCGATGTGATCGGCGAGCGCCCGGGGGTCATCAAGCGCGTCGTCGCGAAGCGGCAGCACGCTGCGAACCGCACCCAGGCGCCCGCCCGGGCAGAGGGTCAGGCTGTGGAGGTGGATAGCAAGATCGCCGCGGGCGCTGAGCGAGCCGCAGCCGCCGCGCACCACGCCGAGCTCGCCGAGCGTGTGGCCGCGCAGCCCGCCGCGTGTCGCCTGCCAGCGTGCCTGGTGGCCAAGGGCGTGGTGGTGCAGGGCGATCAGTGCCGAGAGCCTGGCGATATCGCGCCGAAAGCGCTCCGGCGTGCCGAGCGGAAAGAGCCCGTTGGCGCTCCTGCTCGCGTCAGCGAGCAGGCGTGCAAAGCGCGGGTTTTCACCATGGGCCATCAGCGCGGCCCCCGTGAGTCACGCCCAGCCACTGTCACGTCCGCCCCTCGCCTGGCGGCCTGCCCCTTGTCCATGCCCTGTCCGCTCCCGTTTGCGCGTGCCAGCAGCCAATGATTATTTATTGATTGTAATTTATATACACAACCCTGACAATGGCGCTGCCAGTTCGGCGTTGCTATTTATTGATCGTGATATAATTAGAACCAGGATCTGTCGGCCGCAAAGGAGATTGGTGATGGCAGATGGCATCGATGTCCGTGAACTCCCGGAGCACGCACTGATCCGCATCAGCGGCCAGGTGGACTGCGCGCCGGGCAACCGCTCTGCTGTGCGCGAGGCGCTTGCGTCGCTTGCCGCCATCTACCCGCCGGAGGCGATCGGGACAGCGGTCTCGGTGCGCATGCTCGATCACACCAGCGGCTCGGCCGCGGTGGTGAGTGCGCGGGGCTTTGTGCCGGGGTCGGGGTCCGATCGCGCGGCGATCGATGCAAGCCTCGCGCGCTTCTCGCAGCGCCTTTCGGCGAGCCTCGACGCGCTCTGCGTCGGGGTCCTTGAGCAGCGGGTGAGCTTCTTTGACGGGGAGGCCGAGGACGAGCACGCCTACCACGCCGTCGGCCGCAACGCCTATGCCGCCACCCGGCGGGTGGTGGAGTCGCATGTCGAGGACGCCTGTGCCTCGCTTGATGCCGCTCTTGGCAGCATCGACCCGGCGATTGCCGCGACCCGTGCCGGGCGCGAGCATCTCGGCGGTGTGCGCGGCACGCTCGAGGAGGCGCAGCAGCATGCCCGGGTCGCCGTCGAGCGCCTGCGTGACTTTGAGCGCACGCTGAAGGGCGGCGACGTTGACGGGCCGAGCGGCCCCTAAACCATGGAAGCTCTCGAAAGCCCCCGATTGCCGCTCGGGCGCCTGGTGCGCCTGGATGGCGCGGATGCGCCAGATGTCGCCGCCCACTATCGCAGGCTTGACGCCGCCGCGCGCTACTGTCGCTTTGCCGGCGTGGTGCCGGACGCCCTGCTCGAGCGCCTGGCGGCAGAGGCCACCCACCCGGCGCACCGCTGCTTCGGGGTTGTGATCGACGGGGTGCTGCGCGGTGTCGCCGAGTGCCGCCTGGGGAGCCCGGTGGCGGGTGCGCCCGCGGAGGTTGCGCTTAGTATCGAGTCGGCCTGGCAGGGCCAGGGGCTTGGTGGCGTGCTGCTCGGCGCACTCATCCCCGAAGCGCGGGTGGCGGGTGCGCGCTCGGTCCACCTCTCGGCGCTGGCGGCCAATGCGGCAATGCTTCGGCTTGCCCGCCGCTACGGCATGACGCTCACCCGTGATGGCGAGATCGAGGCCGTGCTGTCTCTCTCGCCGCCTGAGGCTGTCGCCGTGCCGGTGCGCGCCCCAGCGGCCAAGAGCATGCCCGCCCCCGCCGCCTGAGTGCTGGTCGGATCCGCCTGCCAGGCGCACCCCCGCCGGCGTCACGCAATCCCATCGCATGCACGCCATGCGTCCAAGCATTGGCAGCTGTCAACGATCCGTTGACAGCTGCCACCCAGAGTCCGCCCGGAGCCCGGGCGCCTGGCCCGCGCTCAGGCGCCGGCGGCCGAGGCGGCCTCGGGAGGTGCCTCGCGGCGGGAGCGCCCAGAGAGGGCCAGGAGCCGCTCCGTCGCCGCGCGGGCCGCCAGGGGCTCGCCATCGGGACCCTCTGCGTGGAGCAGGCAGGCGATCGGGCGCCCGGCGGCCGCCTCCCGGGCAAAGGCCTCGGGGGTGCAGTAGAGCGTGATCCGCCCGTCGCGGCCGAGCCTGCCGTGTGCCCCTGAGGGCCCGGCTGACGCCGGCGCAAAGTGCAGTCCTGGCGCGTCGAAGGCCGGATCAACGTGCCGCTCGAGGCAGAGCAGCCCGTCGAGCGCCTGTGTGCCCGGTAGCCCCTGCGCCAGGTCGCTGCCGCCGAGCGCCTCCGCGAGCACGGCCTGCGGGACGCTTTCGCCGGTGAGGGCCGCGTCGATCACGGCGTTTCGGTGCCAGTCCACCAGGCTCTTTGGTAGCGCGTCCGTGCAACCGCTCTCGGGGATATCGGCGTGGGCGGCCGGGATCGCGCGGGAGGCGATCGCCTGCAACCCCCGGGGGGTGAGGCCGATTGCGCGGTGGCCGAAATTCCCCCACCGCGGCGACTGGCAGAAATCATTGATGGCAACCGCCTGGCAGCCACCGGCCGCGGCGGCAGCGAAGTCCCCGGCCCGCAGGTGATCGGGGTCGCTGAGGTCGCCCTCCAGCGAGGTGCCAAGATCGCGCACCGACAGGCGCTCGACGCCGGCGAGGAGAATGAGCCGTGCGCAAGGACGGGAGCCTGCGCCGCGCACCCTGACACCGCCATCGGGCAGCGCCTCGAGGGCGAGGCGGTAGCGGCGCCGATCACCGATCGCCTCGCCGGTGTAGCCAAGCGTCTCTTCGAGGTGCCGGGCGAGGTCTGCGTGGCTTGGGGCCGGCACGCTCTCGCCATCGCGAAACCACTGCCAGCTCTCGACGCGAGCGCCCGGGCCACGGCGAAGCACCTGGAGCGCGTAGCCCAGGGATGCGGCGATCGCCACCTCGTGCTCGCTCTCCACCTGCACCTTGCGCGGAAAACGCTCGGAGAGATCGAGCTCGAGGGCGACGCCCAGCCCGCCGTTCTCGGGAATGTAGGTGCTCGCAATGAGCGGATTGTCGGTGATCCAGAAGAGTCCGTCGCCCCCGCCACGAAGTCCCCCGGGGGTGAAGGCGGCGGTGGTGCCGTGGTAGTGCAGCGCGCGGACGACTGCGTCGAGTGGCGCGCGCCAGGGCTCGGCCAGAAGACGCTCGGGGGTGAGTGCGGGTGGCGCGTCCGCGGGCACCACGCTTGCCACGGGTGCGCCCTCGATGCGGCGGCGAAACTGGCCGAGGCGCGTGTTGTGGATCACCCCGCGCGGTGCGCTAAGCGCAAGCGGGTCGAGACGCTCCTGCCACCAGGCCCCGTCAAGCCAGAGGACCTCCTCGCTGTAGCGCACGCAGATCAGATCCTCCACCAGGACAAGGTCAACGGCCATGCCCTCCCGGGCACAAAGCCTGTCTGTGGCGACAAGCGCCCGGATCCTGCGGCACGCGCCGTCGACCTCGAGCGCCTCGGCCTGCGCCTCGCCCGGGTCGAGAAAGCGCAGCGTCATCGTGTCGTCGAGCTCGCTGTCGTAGTAGCGCACTTCATGGACGTTCTGCCAGCGCGCATAGCCCGCGCGCACGGCGAAATCGGCAATGCGCGCACGGTCTGTGTCATCGAGGCGGTGGATGTCGAGCAGGCGGATTGGCGCCCCGTCGATGCGCCAGGTCTCGCCGCCAGCGCCGGCGATCTCCCGCCAGGCGTCGGGGTGACGGCAGACCGAGAGTCCCGACCCCTCATGGGAGTGGGCGCGCTTTTGCGCACGATCGAAATCGCCGACATGGAAGACGTGCCGGAAGGTCCGGACGGGGGGTGCGCTCGGCATGGATGACTCCTTTCATTTACCCGATATTATATCACGGGCGTGCCGGCTCCCGCGTCCGGGAGGTGCGCCCCGGCACGATGAAGCCTGCGCGCGGGCAGGCGACACCGGCGAGCCCGACGCCGAGCACCTCGATGCCCCCTGGCAGGCGCGCGGTGTAGTCCTCGTGCTGGTGGCCATGGACGATCAGCGAGGCGCCCATCGTGCGGGCGAGCTCGTCGATCACACCAAAGCCGTGCCGGTGGCTGCTCGGTGCCTCGTGGCAGACCAGCACATCGGTGCGCAGGCCGGCGAGGGCCTCGATGTCCTCCGGGAAGATCGCAAGCCGCCGGCCAAGCGGCAGTCCGCCGCGCCAGATGTTACCCTTGCCGCAGCGCTCAAGGAACGCAGCACGAGTGGCAAAGCGCGCCTCGCGGGCGGGCTTCTGCCCCCACCAGATCCGGCCCTGGAAGTGTCCGCCGAGCCCTGCATGGCGCACCCCGGCGATGTCGACGACCCGGCCGTGGAGGTCGTGCCCGGCGAGTGCTGACGCGTAGAGCGCGTCGAACTGCGTGACCGAGCCGGAGTCGTGGTTGCCGGCAATCCACCAGATCTCGCTCGCCGAGCGCGCGGCCGCAACCGCCTCATGGAGCGGGCGGTCGAGCTCGAAGTCACCAAGTAGCACCATGGCGTCGGGTGATCGCCGGATGGCCGCCTGGTTGATCTGCTCGAAGACCCCGTGGGGGTCGCCGCAATAGAGAATCTCTGCTGTCATCCGCCCTGCCCTGTCTGCCCTACGCCGCTGTCGCCTGCCGCTCGCCGGCCAGCGCCAATCGTATCATCGCAGGCTCGGCGCCGCGCATCATCGCCATCAGCGTGTCGCGGCCGAGGTGGTCGCGCAGCGACTCATAGCTTCGCACGGGCATGTCCGCTGGCACGCTGATCGGCGCGCTGGCAGCGAGCACCCGGCGGTGGCGGCCATGAAGGCGCTCGATCAGCGCCTCGGCGACGCGGCCGTGCAGGGCAGGCGCTGGCGTGTTGTTCGGACCGCGGTGCTCGTGGATGCGCGCTAGCGGCTCGCCAGGCGCCGAGCACAGGCGAAGCGCCAGGGTGGAGCGGCGGGTGTCGGTGGCAAGCGAGAAGAGGCGGTAGTGCTCGGTGAAGCAGCGCGGCGCGTAGCTCCCCGCGCAGTGGCGTAGCGCGATCGCCTCATCGACCAAGGCGCCCGGTGTAGTGAGCTCGGTGACGCGCACGCCAAGGATCTCGCGAAGCCGTGCCGGCTGGATGCCCGGCCAGCCCGCCGCGCGGGCCTCGGGGCAGCGCTGTGACCAGGCGGTGATGGCGCCGGAGAGGGCGTGGTCCATCAGCCGATCCCACTGCTCGCTCCGGTGGACGATGCGCCCCAGCCCGCCTGCGAGGCGAAGCGGTGGTGCCTGCGGCAGCGCCTCCTCGGCATAGGCCGCCCAGAACGCCAGGTAGTCATAGCTCGCCTGTCCGGCGAGCACCGCGGCGCTTCGCCCAAAGCGCCGCGCAAGCGCTGCCGCCATCGCCTCGAAGGGCGCATCGATCAGCCCCTCGAGGCGAAAGTCGCAGGCGCTGGTGCCAGCGGCGATCATCCCGGCAAGCGCCCGGGCCTGCTGCCAGCCTTCGGCTGTCTGCGGCCAGAACTCAAGCGGTGTGGCCGAAAGCAGCGCCAGCGTGGGCTCGGCATGGTCCAGCGCCCGCGTGGCGCCCTCGCCGATGCGGTGGAGTGCCCGCACCACCCGGGGGGTGAGTGCCGTGTGGGCGCAGAGCGCTTTCAGGGGTGAGGCGCCAGCATCGACCAGGCGCCTGATCGCCTGGTCGCAGTCACGCTCAGCGCGCCAGATCCGTGGCCAGTCGATCAGCGGCAGCTGGCTCTGCGCCTCAAGTCGTGCGCGTGCCACACTGACATGGTCGGCACGCTCGCGTCGCGGGAGTAGGCCCGGCGCGAGAGGCTCCGCAGCAATCGGCGTTTTCATCATTCGGCGATTATAGATTTAATTTCCATTTAATACAAACGGGGATGGCGCCTGCTGGTGGCCGCAGGACCAGGTCCCGGGCCAATGCCGCCCGGGCGGCAAGTCACCCCCAAATGGGGGTGGTGGGCGCGTTTGGATGCCGCCTAGACTATGAGCCGGTCTGCCAGGGGAGTGCCGATCATGGATCACAAACGCCGCCAGGTCCTTGCGCTGATTGCAACCGTGGTCGCCGCAACCAGCACCTCTTGTCTCCACGCCGCCTGGCCCGGGGGCGCGAGGCCCGGCTCTTCCCCTGACTCCGGCGGTGGTGGGCGTCGCTCCGGCGGGCGCGGCGGCCTTGCCGGACAGGCCTTCTGCGGCTTCTCCGGGGCCAATTCGCAGGCAGATCTCCGTGCGCAGCTCCAGCTCCTGGACTCCACCGGCGACTGGCGTCTCGATCAGGGCATGAGTGTGGAGTATCAGGCGCTTAACAGCGCCTTCGGTCGCCGGCCCTGGTTCTCCATGTTCAATGATGCGGGCAGCCCCAACGCGCTCGCCTCCGCGGCACCGATCTTCGGCGGGGATGGCACCGTGCTCTTCGGCCGTGAACTGATGGCCTCGGAGTTCAGGCACCTTGGCAACGCGGCGCTCACCGCGATTGCCGGCATCATGGCGCACGAGTGGGCGCACATTGTCCAGTTCTCCACCGAGAGGCAGCGCTTTCGAAACGGCGCACGCATGGAACTCCACGCCGATTTTCTGGCCGGCTGGTACATGGGAATGAAGTACAACGTCAGTCAACATCTCACCGGCTATGGCGGTGATATCTCGCCGCTTGCCAACACACTCTTCCGGCTCGGCGGGACGAGCTTCCATGTCGAGCACTCCCATGGGCGCTCCGATCAGCGGGTGGACGCGATGCTCGGCGGCTTCATGGACTCGACCCAGGCGCGCAACGGTAGCGTCCGTCGCGCCTACAGCAACGGGCTTCGCACCGCCGATCAGCTGCTGCGGTCCTAGCGGCGGGCCGCGGTGGCGCGGGGCGCACCCGATCAGA
Organism: Natronocella acetinitrilica; assembly: GCF_024170285.1. Taxonomy (NCBI): domain Bacteria; kingdom Pseudomonadati; phylum Pseudomonadota; class Gammaproteobacteria; order Chromatiales; family Ectothiorhodospiraceae; genus Natronocella; species Natronocella acetinitrilica. The sequence goes on along the minus strand of NZ_JALJXV010000003.1, from coordinate 459,122 downwards.
TATCCGGCTCGTCCTCGTCATCCGGCGGCAGGTCATCCGCGGCGAGCGCGGTGCGCTCGCTTTCCATCGGCTTTGCCACCAGGACGTTGATGTCCCGCGGCTGGCAGACGATGGTGACCTCCAGGCGCTCGAGTTCCTTGACGGTGCGCTTTCGCTTGCGGATCTCGCCGCGGGCAGCGATCTTCGCCCCCTTGCCGAGCTGATCGGAGTCAATCAGTGCGGCGAAGCGGCCGGCCTTCGCGAAGCTCACCACGTCGTGGTATTCGGTGTGATAGCGCGCCTCGCCCTTCTCGCCCTGTCCGGCGTAGGAGTTGGTGGCAACGCGCAGACTCAGCACTTCCCGCCCCTTGCCGACGTCGCGCAGGACGGCGTCTCGGGTGAGGTGTGCGATCAGGCGAACGTCCTGTTCGGTGTGGCGACTCATGCCAGTGTCCCCCGGCTTGTTTTTCTTTATATTCTACAGAAATTAGGAAAGCCGGACAATCGGCGCTTTCGTGGAATGAAAAGGGCGGCGCCGGTCGCAGGCCTCCGGGGAGGGGGTCTGCGGTGGCGCCGCCGGAAAAGCGGTGATGGGTATCTGCTAGTTGAGCGTGCTGCCCGACAGGCGCTGGAAGCTTGCCGGATGGCTCGCCGGGTAGCGGCTGTCGATCATGGTGTAGAGCGCCTGGGCGTCGGCAAGCCACTCGGAGAGCCAGGCTTGCGCGGCGTCGGTGTTGGCGATCATCTCGCCGCTATTGATCAGCGCGCGCTCGATCAGCTCACAGCAGCTCTTCAGCATCGCCTGGAGCTGCCAGAGGGCGCGGCCAGCATCCTGGGCGCGCATGGTCGCGGCGTTGACGTCAATCAGAAGCCCTGAGGCCGCCAGGCGCTCGATCACCTCGCCGAGCGAGCGGGGCAGCGTCTGCCAGCTCTGCCCGGGCGGGTTGATCGTGGTGTCGGTGACAAGGCGCATCATCTCCGCCTCGGCGAGCCAGGAGTGGAGGTCGAACGTACTGCTGCCTGGCATGCGCACACAGCTCGCAATGCCGCTGCCGGCCCGCTCGAAGAGATCGCGTGCGGCGTCAAGCAGCAGCATCCCCTTTTGCAGCGCGCAGCCAAGCGCCATGGCGGGTACGATATCCTTGGCCGAGCCTGCACGAATGCCTGCGCGGCGAAGCTCGAGCATCAGCCCATCGGTGGTGGGGGCGCTGCCGGTCCAGTTGCTGGTCATCGTCTGTCTGCCCTTCATCAGTCTGCTCGCGTTGTTTTGGCAGCGCCCTTGTGAAGGTCCATCTGCCCACCCTTTTCCCGGTCGTCAATCGGTGGTCGGTTGTCTTGTTGGCACCCGGCTGTTCCTGTAGTCTTCCCGGTCTGCCCTTCCCGACTCTCCCGTTTTTCGTCCGTGCCTCATCAATCAGTGGGGCCATGCTATCCCCGGGGCGTCATCCGGACAATTGGTAGATGTCCTAGTGCCTGGCGGCCTTTTTGTCTTTTTCTGGCTTGACAAGTTCATGCTTTATTATATAATCAATAAAATAAATCGAACACGGGAGTCTCCTGATGCTGCCTGCCCTGTTGCTTGCCATGGGCCTTGGCTGTAGCGATGCCGCCGTCGAGGCGCCGTTGCCCGGCCTCGATGAGAGTGACACCGCCTGTAGCGAGTCCGCGCCTGCGCGCCTCTCGCGCGGCCTGGGTGTGTTGAGGCAGACGGGTGAGGCGGTGGTCTTCGCGCTTGACCAGGCGGTCTTTGCCGCGCGCCTTGACGCGGCCTACGGGATTGGCAGCGAGCGTGCCAGTGCGTTCTCGCTTTGGATCATGGCGGCCGCGCGCAGCGAGGGGGCGCCACCCGAGCTCCTGGCCGCGGTGGTTGGCACGGAGTCGTCCTTTCGCACCGAGGCGGTCTCCGTGGTGGGGGCGATTGGCCCGGCGCAGATTCGCCCGCAGTTCTGGGCAGAGTACTGTGGTGTTGACCTGGCCGACCCGGCCGAGAACATCCTCTGCGGGGCGCGGATTCTGATCCACTACGCCGAGCGCTACTGCGAGGGGGATTGGCGCTGCGCGCTCGCCCACTACAACGTGGGCCCCGGCAACCTGCGCCGCGGTGGCGCCTGGCTCGGTGCGGCGGAGCGCTACACGGTGAAGGTGAGTGAGCACCTGGTGCGCATCGAGGCGGCCGAGATCCTGGAGACCGTCGCCCAGGGTGACTAGGCTGGTCCCTGCCCGACCATGGATGAGTGTTGCGACCAACAAAAAGGCCGAGCCTCCCAGGCCCGGCCTTTTTGCGTGTCTGCACGCAGGTGCCACGACAGAAGGGGCTGTATGTTGAGGCGGTGTGTCGACCGCCAGTCCCTAATGACATATATAGTATATTAAATACAGCATCCCGCGTCAAGTCTTTCCTGGTCGGGCACCCGGTGTGCGCCTGGCGTGGCCGGGCGGGCACAGCGCTCGCCCCGGCCTGGCCCCGCTTACTGAATCGACCCCCCGCCCCGTCCGGGTGAGGTGATTCGATTGACGCCATCCCGCGTGGCGTCCATGCCGCAGTTGATGCAGTCTCTAACCGTGTTCCCCAGCTCGTTGATCCTGCCAGAGCGGTTCGGGTTTCTCACGACATCTCTTGCGCCCTGATTCACCCGATCAGAAATCCTGTCAGGAGCATTACTCCATGTGCACCCGGTCTGGTTCGCCGGACACCTGGCAAACGCCGTGGAGGACGCCCCCAGTGAGGAGAGGAATAGTACAAGTGACGCTGCGATGATGATCTGCATTGCCTGTTTCATGTGGCCGCCCTCGTGTTTCAGCTTTAGTGGAGTTTCCAGTATTGCTTGCCCCCGTCAGACCTGATACCCCAAAATAGGGGGTATTTAGCGCCCTCGGCGCCTTTTAAGGCCGCCTCCAGAGGGCCGCGGGCGAAGAGAATCATCGCGGATGAAATGTAGGCCCGGGGAAACTGCGCCGCGGCGGGGCCTGGCGGTGAAAGTCAGCGGGCACCTCGCGAGGATCGAGACATTCGAGGTGATTCGATTAACGCCATCGCGCGTGGCGTCCATGCCGCAGTTGATTCAGCCCCCAGCTGTGCTGCCCAACTACCCTGCCCTGCGAGAGCGGTTCGTTTAGTCACGACATCTCCTGCGCCCTGATTCGCCCGCCCGCCAGCCCAGTGAGGGCCATTGTGCCTGGTGCCGCGCGCTGCTTCGCCGGACACCAGGAAGCCGTCATTCATGTAGATACAGATGTTTACACATACGCCTACCCCAACTACTGTAGACTCATCACGAGATGCACACATCAACGCGAGGCTGCCATGAAAAGCGAAATAAAACGCTGGGGGAATAGCGCTGCCGTGCGGCTGTCAAGCAAGATTCTCGCGCAAGCCAAGCTCGATGTATACAGCCCGATCAGCATTGACGTCAAGGCCGGAAAGATTGTCATCGAAGCAGCCGAGAGGGCTCCGCGGAAGGTGAATCTTCCATTCTCTGAAGCCGATCTGCTGGAAGGCCTTGGTGCTCGTGGCGCTCACGCGGATGATCTGGCCGAGCCCTCTGCGTCTGAAATGGGGGTTTGATGACGCAGTACATTCCGGATCGCAACGACATTGTCTGGCTGTATTTTGAGTCCACCAGAGGCAAATAGACCGGTAAATACAGGCCAGCGCTCGTCCTGTCTTCCAGGCAGTACAACAAGCAAACGGGGCTCCTGATCTGCTGCCCGATTAGCCCCAGCATTCACGGTACCGCCACAGCGGTTCCCGTGAATAGCCTCGACAAACCTTCTGTGGCGGCATCGAGCCTGATCCAGACGCTGTCCTGGAAGGAGCGCAAAGCCGAATTTGTGACCAATGCAGAGAACGGTGTGATGGAGCAGGTGTCGGTTCGCATTCTTCCCCTGGTTGGTGCGGACGACGTGATCGATCAATTTATTGCGTAAGTGGGCATTCGGAGTGGTCGCCATGACGGGCCGGGCGGAGCTGGCGCAGCGACTCCCTGGCCCGCGTCATGGGAGTCGCTGCGAGCCTGCTCCTGGCGGCCCCGGTGATGCACAGTGGCTCGCAACGGAACAGAAAAGGCTCCCGACGTTGCCGTTGAGAGCCAAAAAAATCACTATAAATCAATAAGTTGTCACTAAGAGCACTTGGCTTGGCCGCATGAAAGGCAGGTGGCGCAACCATCCAGGATCACCACCGCCTTGGTGTTACAGCTGCGGCACATGGTCGCAGTTTCCGGGTAGCCGTTGTCATCGTCCGGTGCCTCGGCGGCGGGGGACTGGGCTTCCTTCGCGCCGGTGGAGGCCTCATACTGGGCGCGCTTCTCGGCGATCAGCGCCTGCTGGTGCGCATCAAGACCCGCCGGCTCGATGACGCCGCTGTGGATCAGGTGCTGCTCGATCACATCCCCAATCTCTGCGATCAGCGAGGGCATGAACCGACCGCCCTTCTTGAAGTAGCCACCGCGGGGGTCAAACACACCCTTCAGCTCGTCGACCAGGAAGGCGACATCACCGCCCTTGCGGAACACCGCCGAGATCAGCAGCGTCATGCCCACCACCCACTGGTAGTGGTCCATGTTCTTCGAGTTGATGAAGATCTCGAACGGCCGGCGGGTCTCGTGCTCGGTGCCCTCGTTCAGGATCACGTCGTTGATGGTGACATACATCGCGTGCTCATCGAGCGGCGTCTTGATCTTGTAGGTCTCGCCGACCAGGCGCTCGGGGCGCTTCACCGACTCGTTCATCATCTGCGGCGCGCTCGCCTCGACCACGGCCTGTGCGGCCTGCTCGGCCTCGCTCTGCGGTTTCTCAACGGCGTAGCCGACGATCTTGCTCTTGACCTGGATTGCCATGGGCTCTGGATCCTTGCTGTTCGTGGAAGGCGGTTGCGGGTCGACACCCACACCATTTAATTATACATAAATTAAATAAAATTGCAATCGGAAACTGGCCGCAGACCACCACCGGTTGTGCCCTGGTGGGGTCTGCGGCACTAGCACGGGGTACTCAGTCGCGCTGGCGCAGGAGCTCCTCTAGCGTGTACTCGCGGCGCTCGGCGATCGCAATCGAGAGCCCCCGGCTATTCAGGTAGCGCGCCTCGAGATGGGCTGTCAGCCGGAAGGCCGAGCGCTCCTCCGGGGTGCTGACAGAGAGTGTCCGCTCGCGCTCGCCGATGGCGAGATCCGCCTCACTGATCAGCCGCACCCGCGAGCGCTGCGGGAGCATGCCGGAGAGCGCGTCAAAGCGCCGCGTACTCTCGCCGAGGGTGAGGCCAACCGACTGCACCTCGATCATCCAGGGCGTGTCGTTGACCACGCGCACGCCCTCCCCGGCACGATAGCGAAGTCGCACATCACCGGCCCCGGCGTTGATGGTGCCCGGTAGCTGGTAGTGGTAGGTGAGGCCCGCGACGCGAATCCGGGGTGCGACCACGATCTCGCCGCCACGCTCGCTCAGCGCATCACCACAGTCGACACGGTAGTCAACCCGCGCCCCGTCATCGAGACTGACCCGGGGCGTGTTGCAGACGACCTCGGTGATGTCGCTTGCAAGCGCCCGGTCGCGAAGCTCGCTTGCGCGCAGGGTGAATGCGTGGGCGAGCGCATAGGGCGAGGCCGCCTCGAGCGCAAGCGCCCAGGCGGGCAGGCCCGCGTCGCTGTAATCGCCGCCGGCATGGTAGATCGCTGCGAGTTCCGGCACCACGAGCGCGGTGACGGCATGGATGTAGCGCGCGACATCCCCCGCCTCGCGAAAGCCACTCAGATTCTCGACCTGCGGTGTGACCCGTGCGGCACGGGCGCGCGCCACCAGGCGCCGCTCGCCATCGGCAAGCGCCCGCTCTGCCTGCCCATGCGCGGTCACCACGATCCCAAGCGCCTCGGTGAGCTCGCGATCATCGAGTGCCGCGATTGCCGCGGCGGCGCGAGCTGTGTCCACCGCGCCCATGGCCTTGGCGCTTCCGAGCTCAAGCCAGGCGCCGCTGTCAGCCTCCGGGGCGCCCAGGCGAAAGCGCTCGAAGCTCGCCTCGCCCGCCTCCTCGCCAAGCCGCGCCCAGATGGCAAGCGGCAGGCCGTCAATCGCCGAGACGCCGGCCTCGGGCGTGGGTGCCGGCGTGGCGCAGCCGCCCAGGGCCAGTGCAGCGGCCACCAGGACAATGGCGCCTCGCCTGCGCGCCCCGGCACTCATCGAGTCACCCGGGTGACCCGGGTGACCCGGGGCGCGCGCTCGGTGCGCCCCCCGCCGTTCAGCGCAGCGCCATGGCGGCGCATGATGCGGATGCCCTGGTAGACGGTCAGCAGGAAGAGCACCGCGGGAATCAGGTTCAGCAGGACGACAGTCATCGGTTGGCCCTCATTGATTGGCCTGCAATTATAATTAGTTACTTATAAAATATCAACACTGTCCAGTCTTGACTTTTTATTAGTATTATAATATACTTGGGCTAACCATCGCACTCCGGGAGTCGCCCCCATGTCGGGTTCCGAACCTGTGTCCGCGCCAGCGCGCTCCGCTGTCATTGTCGCCCATGCCGACCGCGGCGAGGCCGGGCTGATGGGGGAGCGCATCGCCGCTGCCCTGCCGGGGGCGGTCATTCATTATGCGCATTCCGCCGGAGAAGTCGTGCGCCAGCTGCGTAGCACGCTCGCCTCGGCTGTCTTCAGCGCCTGGCCGCTTGCCGATACCGATCTCGCCGGCGTGGTGCGCGTTGTCAATGTTGCCATGGGGGCTGCCGCCCCACCGGTCACGGTGGTGACCGAGCGCTGTGATGCGCGCAGTGTCGCGCTTGCCCGGCGCGCCGGTGTGCGCGGCTACCTGCTTGCGCCGCTACGCCCGGAGGGTGTGCGCGGCTGGGCCGAGCGGCTTGCCCCGGAGCTTCTGCGCGCGGGCGTCCATGGTGAGCTTGTGCTCGACCAGGCGCCGTCGGTGGCCGCCCGCGAGGCGCTTCAGGATCGGCTGATCAATGAGTGGCGCAGTGGCGCCATTGACATCCCCGCGCCGCCGGCCGTCTACCAGTCGATCCGCTCCGCGATCGAGGGCGAGGAGAGCGGTGTTGCGGTGATCGCGGCGATGATCGAGCGCGAACCCGGGCTTGCCGGGCGGCTACTCGGTGTCGCCAACTCAAGCTACTACCGCGGCGTGAAGGAGCTTCGCAGCGTCGAGCGGGCGCTGACCCGCCTTGGCCTTCGCCATGTCGCCGACATCGTGCTCGCCATTGACCAGAAGAGCGCCTTCATGGTGCAAAACCGCGCGATCGCCGCGCGCATCCAGAACCACTGGGAGGCGTCGGTCGCGACCGCGCTCGCCGCGCGTCTGCTCGCCCGGCACCTGCGCGAGGGCGACCCCGATGCGCTCTACACCGCGGGACTCCTCCAGGGCGTGGGTGCGCTCGCCGTGCTCCGCGCCATTGACCGGCAGATCGGCGCCGATGAGACGCCGGAGATGGCCGAGATCGATGCGCTGGTCGCGCAGCTCGCGCCGGAGTTTCGCGCCGCACTGCTGCGCCACTGGAGGTTCTCGGAGGGCTTTCGCGCCATTGCCTGCCCGGAGGCGGCGGACGCCGGCGGGCTCTACGCCGAGCAGCGGTCTCTCATCGCCCTCGCCCTCGCCGTCGCGAGCGCCTGCAAGCGCGGCGCCCAGGACGGCCGCGAGAGCGAGCTGGCAGCACTGGCCGGGGGCGTGCATGCAAGGCGCCTTGGTGTTGATGCCGAGGCGCTCTCGCGGCTCACCGAGGAGAGCGCCCGCGGACTCCAGGAACTGCGCCAGGTAATCGGCTAGCGCCGTTCGCCTAGAACGACGGCCCCTCCGCCTCCCTGGCGCTCCGCGCGACCGGGACCGGGGTGCGCGCCACGGCCTCGGTGCGAACCACCTCCGCCGGGCCTTCGTAGGCGACCGATTGCTCCGCCTCGAGTGCGCGCTTTGGCGAGACGATGTAGTCGCTGATCGCCTGGGCGTCGCGGGAGGCGCGGAAGATCTCGTGCGGGTCATCCCGCAGCATCTCGATCCACGAAGCGATGTAGGCGTGGTGGTTGCCCGGGTCGTGGGCGAGCCCGAGCTCTGCGGCCATCATCATCGAGGCGAGCTCCGCACGCAGCTCCTCGCGGGCGTAGGGGATCGAGCGGAAGGGGTGGAGGATGTCGCGGTTCAGCCTGCTCTCATGCCCCGTCCAGTGCCCGAGCTCGTGGAAGAGCGTTGCATAGTAGGTCTCACGGCTTGCAAATGCGCCCGGCGGCGGCATGTGGATCCGATCAGTGAGCGGTGCGTAGAAGGCGCGGTCGCCCTGGTCATGGTCGATGGCCGCGCCGGAGGCCTTGATCAGCCAATCGGCATGGGCGTCGCGCTGCCAGCCGGGCACGACGCTGCCAGGCGGCGTGTACGCGGGCAGGTTGTCGATCTGCGAGGCGTGGAAGACCACGGCGGTGAAGACCCGCGGGCGCTCCAGTCGCACGCGGATGCGGCCACCCTCAGCACCCTCCTCAGCGCGCTCCTCGTGGGTCTTCCAGAACTGGATCACCGTGCCCTTCTCGCCGCGACGCACCTGCGCGCCGACGCTCTCCGCCTGCTTGTAGGTGCACCAGCGCGGGTCGCCCTCGGCGGGGCGCATCATGCCAAGCCACACCTGGTTCATGCCCCGGTAGGGCTTGCCGGTGATCGCGTTGACCGGCAGGCCTGGTGCCGCACCTGCCTTCCAGGGCTTGACCCAGGGGGCGGTGCCCGCCTCAAGTGCTTCGATCACGCGCTCGGCAACCCGCTCATGGTAGGGCTGCTTTGGCGGCCCGCTCCTGCGCGAGCCGCTACGCCGTGTGGCCATCAGCGCACCTCCTCGGCGTCCTCGTCATAGGCGATGGCCGCGTCGAGGGCATCGGCCTCGCTCATCGCGTCATCCTCCATCGCCCCCATGCGCTCGGCATCCTCGCGGCTTGCTTCAAGCAACAGCCCACTGGCATCAAGCGCGCGCAGGCGCGGTGCGGTCACGTTCGGCATGATCAAGCCCTCCGGTTAATTTGTTTCCAGTTAATTATAGCATGCCAACCAGGCCCTACGGCCCGGACGGCTCGATGGTATCCGCGCCATCGTGTGTCCCACCCGAGAGACTCAGGTTCTCGAAAGCGATCACCGGGATGATCGGGAGATCCCCCTGGAGCACCTCGATCGCGACCTGATCGCCGACCCGGGTGAGAAGCGCAGCTGGCTCGCCCTCGGCCTGGGCGGTGAAATACCGGCCTGGCACCGCATCGATGGTGAGATAGAGCAGCCCACGGCCGTCGATCTGCTCGAGCGCTGCGCGCTCCACGGTGCCGGTGAAGCGGATCCGCTCGGCACGGGCGTCCAGGGCAAGCGCCCCACGGCCGGCATCGAGCGATGCCGTGTAGCGGCGAAGCGCCGTGCGCAGGCTGCCACCGGTCCCTACCCGAGTGCGATCATCGTAGGCCACCATGCCCACCCCCTGGGGATTGCCGGCGCTGTCCTTCAGTGCGGCGATGAAGGTCGGCACGCCATGGACCACATAGGGGATCGGGTCGGTGGCGCTGTAGCGCATCTCCTGCACCTGGCCCTCGATCACCGCCGCGGCGGCGCTCTCGGTGACGCCGGCGCGACGGTAGAAGGTGGCCTCGCCGGTGCGGCTGTCGATCAGCGCGAAGCCCATCGTGCCCTCGTCGCTGCCGCCGGCCGATTGCAGCCCGGTGTACCAGGCCGCACGGCCATCGGCGGTGTAGACCAGGCGCATGCCAGGCGAGGGCGTGATCACGTCGCGCTGCGCGAAGTGCGCGTTCCAGAAGCCGTGGACAAGGCGCCCCCAGTCACCGAGGCGCTCGCGCACGAGGGCCTCGGGCTGAATGCGATCCACCCAGGCGGGGGTGTCCTCAAGGCCGTGCTCGGAGATCTCCCCGGTGGTGGCGTTGACGATCAGCGTGCCGGTGGCCATCGCGCCACTGAAGCCGACCATGTTGCGGTACCGGGTGACCACCCAGTGCGGCGTACCCGCATCATCGATCTCGAAGGTGGGGTCCATCAGCCCGACTGTCCAGTAACCGTTGTTGTACAGGTGGCGGCGGACATTGCCATTGAGGTAAAAGCCCTCGGCGCCGTAGCGAATCGGGCGGTCGAGGATGATCCTGCGATCGGAGTAGTCACTCGCCGAGACCATCACGTAGCCAGGCGTTGTCGTGTTCAGCAGATACTTGATCGGGCCGCGGTGCTCGAGCGCACCCACCCACCATAGCCGCCCGTCGACCTCCTGGATCGACATGGTGCCAACCCGCGCCTGGGAGCCAAGTCCGCGCTGGTTGCCGATCAGCTCCTGTGCCGCGCGATCGGCAAGGCCCTGGTCGACCAGGCGCGCCTGGCTCTGATCGAGGAGGACGGCGCTCGGCTCGAACTCCGCCTCCTCCACCGCGAGGAGCCCCTGGTAGGACTGGCCGTGGAAGAGCGACCAGGTGGTGGCGGGCGGGATGCCGATCACCGCCAGGCAGAGCCCGTAGGTCGCAAGGGAGCGCAGCCTGTCACCGCGCCTGCGACCACCCCCCTCATGAATTATCAGGCCCACGTTTCCGGCGATCGCCACCACCATTAGCGCCAGGAGCATGCCGGGATGCCAGAGGGCGACGGTTGGCAATGCGAGCCACCAGCCGCCGAGCACGATCGCCCCGGCCAACAAGGCGACCGGGCGGCTGCGGCCCAACAGGTAGGCGAACAGCGTCACGGCAAGCCCTGCCTGGATACTCATCAACAATGCGGTCATGGAACTCTCTCCTGGTGATAGTGCCCGGCGCCCTGCAGCGATAAGAGGCCCGGCTGATTCCGGGCCTCATGTTTTGCTGTAGAATTACCCTTCAGATTACGGAAATATCAGAACTTTCCGTAGTAGCCTTCCTTCAGCGCATCGTAGAGATTCGCCGCGGTGTGCGTCTCGCCGTCGTACTCGACCTCCTCATCCCCGCGCACCGAGACCGTGCTGCCGTCCTCGAGCGTGAAGCTGTAGCGGGTGTTCTTCAGGTCATCCTCCTTCACCAGCACGCCCTGGAAGACCTCCGGGTTGAAGCGGAAGGTGGTGCAGCCCTTCAGCCCGCTCTCATAGGCGTAGAGGTAGATGTCCTTGAAGTCCTCGAAGGGGAAGTCGGTCGGGACGTTCGCCGTCTTCGAGATGGAGCTGTCGATCCACGCCTGCGCGGCCGCCTGGATGTCGACGTGCTGTGTCGGCGTCACCTCGTCTGACGTGGTGAAGTAGGCCGGCAGGCCGTTGTCGCTGCCCCGCGGCGCGTTCGGGTCAACGGACGGGTTCACCAGCGCCTTGTAGGCGAGTGACTCGAAGCTGTAGACATCCACCTTCTCCTTCGCCTTGCGACCCTCGCGGATCACGTTGCGGAAGTAGTGGTGGGCGAACGAGGGCTCGATGCCGTTGCTCGCATTGTTGGCAAGCGACAGCGAGATCGTGCCGGTCGGGGCGATGGAGCTATGGTGGGTATAGCGCGCGCCGACCTCGGCGAGTGCCTCGACGAGCTCCGGCGCCACGCTTGCGATCTTCTGCATGTAGCGCGAGTACTTCGCGTGCAGGATGCGCCCTGGCACCTGGTCGCCGACCTTGTAGCCATCGGCGGCAAGCTCGGGACGCTTTTTCAGCATGCCCTGGGTGATGGTGAAGGTCTCGGTCATGATCGGCGCCGGACCCTTCTCCCGGGCAAGCTCGAGTGCCGCTTCCCAGCCGGCGACGGCGAGCTCGCGGGTCGCCTCCTCGGTGAAGCCGACCGAGGCCTCGGAGCCGTAGGTCATGCGCAGCATGGCGAGTGTCGAGCCAAGGCCGAGATAGCCCATGCCGTGGCGGCGCTTGCGGGTGATCTCATCGCGCTGCTCGGGCAGCGGCAGGCCGTTGATCTCCACCACGTTGTCGAGCATGCGCGAGAACACCCGCACCACCTCGCGGTAGGTCTCCCAGTCGAAGTGGGCGCGATCGGTAAAGGGCTCGCGCACGAACAGCGTCAGGTTGACCGAGCCGAGCAGGCAGCTGCCGTTCGGGGGCAACCCTTGCTCACCACAGTTGTGGGCGTAGATGCCGTTCGCATCAAAGGCGTTCGGCCCCGGCACCTGGACGTCGTAGACGTCGGCAACACCGGCGGGGCGGACTTCGATGACCCGGGCGGCGAAGCGGCTTTTGTTCGGGGCGCGGCGGTAGGCGCGGATCGCGTCATCGAGCCGCGCGGCCTTGGCGGCGTCGATAAAGCCAACGCGCTGCCCGAAGACCACCAGGTCCTCGCCGGAGATGATGAGCTCGTGCTGTGCCGCCGTCGGGTACTCGCGCGCACCACCCTTGCCGTCGGGGAGCACGGTGAGCGAGGCGACGCGACGGTCGCGGTAGATCGTCGAGGTGATGCCAAGGCGAAGCAGCATGCGCTGCACGGCCTCGAGCGTGTCCAGATCGGACTGCGAGAGGCGCACGGACACATCCTTCTGCTGGCTGCCCTGGACGCTGCCATCGGCATCGAAGAGGCCACGCAGGAAGCCCGCGTGGAAGCGCGAGGAACTGCGCTCGATGCCGGCGCTGACGGACTTGCCGTTCTCGCGGGTCATGCCGAACTCAGCGGCGATTCGGGCGAGATCCCGGGAGTGGAAGCGCGACTCGCCGCGACCGGCAACCGTCATGAAGCCGCCGTGGCTGCCATGCAGGGTGAGCGCGCGCGCCGCACACGCCTCGATGTGGGCCATGACGCCGCTCTCGACACTGCCCCCGTTGGCCACCTTCGCCGCCCCCTGCCAGACGGAGAGGATCGCACCCAGGCGCTCGTTCAGCGTGCCATCGCCCTTCAGCATGCCAAGCAGGTAGCCGGCCTCGTAGCTGCCGCGGCCGCGCCACTTGGCGTTGTCGCGGTGGTCATGCAGCACCACCTGGTCGCCGGGCTTGAGATCCTGTGCGGCCGCCCACACGCGCTCGCCATTCTCGGCCAGGCAGAGCACGCGGTGATCGGGGGTGAGGCGCAGGCGCTGCCCGGTGCTGGTGAGGAGCTCCAGTACGGCCTTCTCGCCGGTATGGAAGAAGCCCTCGGGGCCGGTTGCATAGTCGGTGCCATCCACCCGTGCGCGGAAGCCCTCGCCGATGAGATCAGCCACCTGGGCCGGGCCCTGGTCGGTGTGCACCCAGGTGTCGGCGGTGACGCAGGGGTTGCTCGCGCGGATGTTCTCGCAGAACCAGTTGTTGTTGAGCTCGTTGTAGCGGTCGATCAGCAGGAAGCCTGGCTCGGCGTAATCGTAGGTGGAGGCCATGATCATGTCCCACACGCGCCGTGCCTTCACCACCTTGTGAATACGGCAGGCCACCTCGCCATCGGCGTTGGTGATGTAGTCCTCGGTGGTCGGCCACTCGCGGTAGAGCACCTGGCTCGGATCATTGAGATCAATGCCGTCTTCCTCGACCTCGCGGGCGGTGACCGGGAAGGAGAGCGGCCAGTCGGTGTCGGCCTTCACCGCTTCCATGAAGGCGTCGGTGATCAGGAGCGAGAGGTTGAACTGGCGAAGCCGGCCGTTCTCGCGCTTGGCGCGGATGAAATCAAAGACGTCCGGGTGGCCGACATCGAAGGTGCCCATCTGCGCGCCGCGGCGGCCACCGGCGGAGGACACGGTGAAGCACATGCGATCGAAGATATCCATGAAGGAGAGCGGGCCGGAGGTGTAGGCGCCGGCACCGGAGACAAAACCGCCCTTCGGGCGCAGGGTCGAGTGCTCATAGCCGATTCCACAGCCGCTTTTCAGCGTAAGCCCCGCCTTGTGCACGGCCTGGAGGATGCCGTCCATGGAGTCGTGCAGCGTTCCGGAGACCGTGCAGTTGATGGTGCTGGTGGCCGGCTTGTAGGCCTGCGCGCCGGCGTTTGAGATAATCCGCCCGGCGGGGATCGCGCCGTTGCGCATCGCCCACAGGAAGCGCTCATACCAGTGCTCGCGCACGTCCTCGGCCTCGATATCGGCAAGTGCCCGCGCAACGCGGCGGTAGGTCTCCTCGATGGTGGCGTCCACCGCCTCGCCGGACTTGGTGGAGAGGCGATACTTCTTCTCCCAGATATCGACCGAGGCGGCCTGGAAGCCGATCTGTGTGACCTCGGTGGTGGCCTGCTCGCTGCGCTGTTCCTGTGCCATGGATGCGATCTCTCTCGTTAGCTTGTTGGTTGCTGGCCGCGCCTGTGCGGCTCGCGTGGATGCTGACGGCTGCCAGGGGCAGCCGTTGATGCTTTATTATATCAAAAATATTTTAACCGGAATACTGCCCTGCTGCCGATTTGTGGTTGCGGGGGCGCGCTCGCCCCCGCAGTCTGCGGCCCCTAGCGGCTTCTCCGCCGCCGCAGTTGCCGCTGCCGCCCCCGGGCGAGTGCACCAAGGGGCTTTCGCTCGGCACGCTCACGCAGCAGCAGCAGGGCGAGCGGCAGGGCGCCGAAGGCGACCATCGGGTAGTAGAGATCGGTCGAGTTCTGTGGGGTGATCCCCGGTGCGGAGAGCCCCATCAGTGCATAGGCCGTGCAGAGCACCAGGCTGACAAGCCCTGCCACCGCCAACAGCAGGCGCGAGCGCGAGCCGGGGTCACGCACCGCGTTCCAGATCAGCGGAATCAGGAACGGCACCGTGAAAAGCGACAGCGCGAGGACGAGCAGCGGCATCGGGATCGACGCCTGGATGCTGCCCTCGATGGCGGCCGGAGCGTGCTTGTCGGCCTCCGCCATGAGCGGGTAGGCAACATAGGTGAAGCCCGCCCCGAGGGCGGTGCCACCCAGGGCGGCGAGCTTGCGACTGACAGAACCGTGGTGCTGTGAGACCATGTGGGAGCCCTCCTGATTTAAGCCTATTTATTATATGATAAATAAATAAACTTGTCAAGCTGAAAGACGCCCGCTCCGTGTCTTTCCGGTATCCCTCAATGGCCGAGGAGGTGCTCGAGATAGGCCTGGTACTGGCGGCGGGTCATGACCGCCCAGCCGACCTGGGTGTAGTGCGGGCGGGCCGCCCGGCCCTGGTTCTCGAAGATCTCGACCAGGAAGACCTCGTGGGCGCCGACCAGGCCGAACTCGGTGCGGTTGAAGTAGGCGCGGTAGAGCTCCTCGGTGACAAGCCGCCCCTCGATCTCGATGTAGCTGGTGGCGTAGATGCGCCCGCTCCGCGGGGCGACGAGTTTCGGCTCCTCGATGCGCACCATGGTGGGCAGGTAGAACTGCTCCACCGGGCGGGCCAGGCAGGCAAGGAGCGCGCCCGGCACGGTGTCGAGGCTGAAGCTCGCGAGCGTCTCGCGGGCATGGCGAAAGTCGGGCTGCGCCTCGCCCTGCTGGAGTTGCGCGAGTGAGAGCGCGTCACCGGAGTCGATCATGCGGTGCATCGCCTCGCCGCGGGGCTTTTTCGCCCCCTCGCCCTCGCCGCTCATGAGGTCCTCCCGAGGCAGCGTGCGGCGTCCGCGGCGAGCGTGGTGGCGAAGTTCGCAAGCGCTGCCACCACGGCACTTGCCCGCGGCGCCTCAAGGAGCGCGGTATCCTGGTGGACGCAGTGAATGGTGGTCGCCTCGCGACCCTCGTGCTCGATCACGCCCTGCATGCCGAGTGCGATCACCTCGCCGTTGCCGCGCACCTGCAGGGTGATGCGCAGGCCGCTTCGCGCATCGATGATGCGCGCATGACCGGCGGCGCGGATCGCCTCGGCGACGGCGGTGTCGAGATCGCCGCGATCGACCTGCACCGGGAAGCGCCCGGAGGCGTCCACTTCAAGCGTGCTCGACAGGTCAATGGCGGCGGCCCCGGAGGTTGCCAGCAGCGTCGCGGCGAGGAGCGCCGCCTGAAGTCCTGAGCGTGTCACCGGAGTCTCCATAATTAATTGTCAGTATATAATTATGTGTGAATTCCGGTAGCGGGTCAAACGCTGTCAGCGCGGCTCACCGTCGGCGGGGTGGTGGATGCGCTGATCGATGGCCGCGGGGCGGTGCTCGGCAAGCTCACTGAACTCGACAAGTCCTGCCCAGTCACCGATGTAGTCGAGCGTGCCCATCTCGGGTTCGACCGAGTCGATGCGCAGATCCACGTACTCCCCGCGCGGCCCGCGGATCTCGCGGGCGGAGAAGAAGAGCCCGCCGCGGCGGATCTCGCAGTAGACACAGAGCGCCGGGTCGAGCTGCTGCTCGACAAGCTCCCAGAGCGCCTCCGGGCTCTCGGCCCAGAAGACACCCACGGTCGGCTTGATCTCCTGCGGCGCATCCTTCAGGCGAACCAGATAGCCTTTCATCGGCAGCCCCTCGTCGGTCCGATCAGTGCATAAATAATAGCATTTAAATTAAATAAAGTCAATCGGCCTCATTCAGCATGGCGGCGAGTCCGGCGGCGCGAAGCGCCTGGTAGCCGCCGTTTTCGCGCGCATCGACGGCGACCACGGCCGACCAGTCGATCGGACGGGTGGAGACATACCAGTCGCTGTCGCCACCGCCGACCTCGGCGAGTACCGCAAGCCAGACGGGGTCAGCGCCCTGCGCCCGGGCGAAGTCCTGCCAGGGCTGAACATGCGCGCGGGGGATTTCGATCGACAGGCGGATCGCGGTCTTGTCGAGGATGCCGGCAGCCCAGAGCTGTGCCTCGAACACGTCACTCGCGGTCAGCCAGACCACCGGCTCGCCCAGCTGATCGGTGGGGTGGAGCGCGTTGTGGGTGGTGCTGATCACCCGCGATTTCAGAATGAGTGGCAGGTGGAGCGTCGAGGTGTAGTGGTAGAGCAGCATGATCTCTCCTGGTGGCCTACGGGGCAGCGCCCGACGCAAGTATAGCGCCGTACCCCGCCAGTTCGTCCATGATACCGTCTGATTTAAATGCCCACAAATTATTGTGCAAGGCTGCGGCGGCCCGCGCCTGCTGGTCAGACCAGGTAGGTGAGGCCAGACAGGCGCCCTGCCCGTCTAGCGCGCGACTAGCCGAAGCTCGATGCGGCGATTGGCCTGGTACGCTGCCGCCCCCCGCCCCTCCTCGAGGGGTTCGAACTCGGCGCGGCCGACGGCGGCGAGATGCGTGCCGGCCACGCCCTGCTCGACAAGGTAGGTGGTGACCGCGAGTGCCCGGGCGCCGGAGAGCTCCCAGTTGGAGGGGAAGCGCTCGGTTGCGATCGGGCGCGCATCGGTGTGTCCCGCGACCTCCACTAGCCAGTTGGCGGCCTCGGGGATCTCGGCGATGGTCTCGCTCAGCGCCTCCGCCACGTGGTCAAGGCGCTCGCGCGCGCCGGGTGCGAGTGTCGCCGAGGCCGCCCCGAAGAGGGCGTCGCTCTGGAGAATAATGCGATCGCCAAGCTGTCGTGGTGCCGCCTCCCCGTCGAGGCGCGTCGCGAGGCGCTCGGCCAGCGCTTCGTGGTGGGCGCGCATGGGGTCGACCCCCTCGATCGGCACGGGGCTTAGCTGGCGCGAGAGTTCGTCGATCTCCGCGCTCTTGTCTGCCAGGCGCGCATCGGCGCGCGCGCTTGCCTCTCTGTGGCGGCGGTCCCGCTCGCTCAGCGCCTCGTTCAGTGCCTCCAGGCGCGTGATTCGGAGACCCCTGATTCCACTCAGTAGCTCAAGGTTCTCCCGCGCCTTCTCGGCGCTCTCGACTGCCGCCTCCGCCGTGCGTGCGCGCTCGAGCGCCGCGTCGCGCTCGGCGCTGAGCGCGCCCACCTCCCGGGCCAGGGGCTCCAGGCAGGCGGCCTCGGGCGCAGCGAGGCAGGTGGTGGCGAAGGCGCGATCGTAGCGGCGGTAGACCTCGGACGGGTCGAAGCCGCCGACTGGCTGGCGCGTTGAGATCTGCACCGCCAGATCCGTCTCCGGGTAATCCTCCTGGATACGCTCGAGGTTCTCGCGGGCGTCGCGCAGCAGCGCGAAGCGCTCGGCCGCCTCAGCGCGCTCGGCGCGCTCGAAGAGCCGCGTCGCCTCGACCAGCAGGCGGTTTGCCGCCCCGCGCTCGTCGGCGGCAACCGGCGTGCCGAGTGTCAGCAGCAGCGCACTGAGTAGCAGCGCCAGGACGGTGGTTGGCTGTTGTCGTTGTGGGTTCTTCACGGTGGGCTCCCCTGCCTGCTGCCTCGGTGCTCGTCGAGAGTAGCGCATGCGCGGTTGCCCGCAAAGGCGTACCTGCACCGCACGCTGGCGTCACCCTGCCGGTTGCCGGGGTGTGTGCGGGCGCGGGAGCGCCTGGCGCCCCTGCACCAGTCTCCCGACACGGGCGGCCCTAGCGCCCGAGCCCCGACACGCCCGAGCGGAACAGGTAGCCGCTCGCCGCGCGCTGCCCGGTCGCACTCCCGCTCGCCTGGCTGGCACCGGCGGCGTTCACCGCACGCACCGTATAGGTGGCGATCTCGCCCGGCGCGGGGTCGGTGTCGAGGTAGGCGGTGTCGATCAGTGCGGTCAGGAACGCGCCGTTGCGGTAGAGGTCGTAGCGGCTTGCGAGCGCAACGCTCTCCCAGGTGACGTGGATGCCATCGGCGCGCCCGGTGCTCGCACTGAGCGACTGCGGCTGATCGGGGGCGATCAGGCGCAGGCCTGTCACCGCGGCGGAGGGCTCGCTGGTGCCGGCGGCGTTGACCGAGGCGACGGTGTAGTTGTGGGCAACGCCCGGGGTGGCGCCCGTGTCCTGGTAGCCCGCCTGGGGGACGGTTGCGATGACGCTGCCGTCGCGGCGGATCTCATAGCCTGCGGCAAGGGCGACCGCGCTCCAGCTGAGCGTGACGTGGTCGGGCGACTCGCCATCGCCGGCTGCGAGATCAGCCGGTGGTGGTGCGATGGCAAGGCGGATGCCCTCGGCGCCTGCGGAGACGCCGCCGGTGCCGGCCGCGTTGTCTGCGCGCACCCAGTACCAGTAGCTCGCGCCTGGCGCGGCGCTGGTGTCATCGTAGTGCGTCTGCGCGCTGCCGACGCTCGCGACCACGCTTGCCTCGGCAAGGCTCTCGCTGCCCGAGCGGAGCACCGCGTAGCTTTCGGCCTCGCCGGCGGCCGACCAGGTGAGGCGCACCGCGTCGGCGTCGGTGTTGCGTGTCGCATTGAGATCAGCCGGTGCCCCTGGCAGCGCACGCGTGGTGGCCGTGGTGGTCGACCAGGTGGAGACGTGATCGTCATTCTCCGCGCGCACCTCGACCGTGTAGGTCGTCCCATCGGCCATCGCGCCAACCGTGAGCGCCGTCTCCGTGGTGGTCTGTGTCTGGGAGAAGTCCCCTGGGCCTGTGACGCGCACACGGTAGCGCGTCGCCGCGCTCACCGCCGACCAACTGATGCTCGTCTGGCGCACCTCGCCATCACTCGCGAGCAGCGCGGTGACCGCCGCCGGCTCTGGCAGCAGGCGGTAGCCCTCACCCTGTGCCTGCACCCAGGCGGAGTTCTGTGTGTCATAGGGGCCGTTCAGGGTCTGTGCGCGCACGCGGTAGCTTGCGCTCGCCCCCGTGTCGATCCCGGTGTCCATGAAGCCGGTCTCCAGGACGTTCTGGGCAATGCTCTCCCAGCCACTGCCGGTATTGCGCTCAATCTGGTAGCGATCGGCGTTGCTCCCGGCCCCCCAGGTGATGAGGATTGCATCCTGCCGGTCGGTAGTGGCGGTCACGCTCGACGGCGCCCCGGGCGTGAGCAGGCGGTAGCCGGAGGCAAGGCCCTGGTAGGCGGAGTTGCGCCAGCCATAGCCGTCGTTTGCGTTGCGCGCGCGCACCTGATACTCAAAGACCTCACCGGCTGGCACCGCCTCGGTGAGCGTGGTCGCGGTGAGCTCGGTGCCCCGGTTCGACCAGCTCCCGCCCGGTGAGCGGCGCTGGAGCTGGTAGTGCGTCGCGCTGCTGACAGCACTCCAGCTGATCTCGATCGCATCGGTGCGATCCGTGCTCGCGCTGATCGTCGCAGGTGCTGCCGGTGTGACCAGGCGGTAGCCCGTCTCCGGTGCGCTGAAGCTCGACCAGAGTGTCAGGTTGCCGCTTGGCGTTGCGTTCACCCGCCGGGCCTGCACGCGATACTCATACTCACTGCCCGCATTGGCTGTGGTGTCGGTGTAGGCGGTCGCGCCGCCCGAGAGGTTGAACGTCGCCACATTATTGAAGTTGTTGCCGGCGAGCGCCCGCTGCACGGCGATCCGGTCTGCGTCACTGACGGCACTCCAGCTGATCTGGATGTCTCCCGTGCGGTTGGTGGTGGCGGTCACGTTTACAGGCGTCTCGGGGCGGATGGGGATAAAGCCCTGGGCCGTGCTGCCGAGATTCATCCAGTTGCTGTACTGGGGGGCCCCAAACATGTTGAACCCGGTCAGCTCCCGATACTGCGCCTGGATGGAAATCGTCTCACCTGCAGGCAGCGTTGTGTAAGGGCCAAGCACGAGCGGGTTCCCCGAACCTCCGGAGACGCACTGAAACCGCTGCGACTGGTTTGCGGTTGCCGTGCCGGGTCCATCTGAGCTTGTGATCAACGCCCTCAGGCTGCCGTTTTGTACGCTCGATGGGCAGCCGTACATCGTGACCGACAGCCCGTTGGTCTGGTTGGTCGTCGCGCTGATGGTGAAGGCAGCCGCCTGGGCGGCTGGGAGCAGTGCCAGTGCTGCCAGTGCCGCGAGCCCGATGGTTCGGATCCCGCCCCAGCCCTCTCCGCACCGCCGTCCCGATGTCTTCAGTCCGCCCATGCCGCATCTCCTGCTTTAATATAACTTCAATTAATCATACCGCAGTTTTTCCCCGAATGGGTGACTTATCGCCCCCCCATGCCGGAGCGGAACTGGAAGCCGCCGGCGGCGCGCTGTCCGGTGGCACTGCCACTCGCCTGGCTGGCACCGGCGGCGTTGACCGCGCGCACGCTGTAGGTGGCGATCTCACCGGGTGCGAGATCCGTGTCGAGGAAGGCGGTGTCGATCAGGGCTGTCAGGAACGTGCCGTTTCGATAGAGGTCGTAGCGGCTCGCCCAGTCGGTCGCGCTCCAGGCGACGGCGATGCCATCGACGCGGCTCTCGCTTGCCGTGATCGTCGTCGGCGACTCCGGTGCGATCAGGCGAAGGCCCTCGACCTCATCAGAGGCCTCGCTGGTGCCGGCAGCATTCACGGAAGTGACCGTGTAGCGGTGGACAACACCGGCGGTGGCGCCCGCGTCCTGGTAGCTCGTGCCGCTGGTGGTTGCGATGACGCTGCCGTCCCTGCGGATCTCGTAGCTTTCAGCAAGATCAACGCCGCTCCATCCAAGGGCGACGAAGTCGGCCGACTCGCCGCTTGCCGCAGTGAGATCCTGCGGCGGTGCGACGATGCCAAGGCGCATGCCACTCGCCGCGGCGGAGGCCTCGCTCGTGCCGGCGGCGTTCACCGCGCGCACCCGGTAGCTGTGGGCGACCAGTGGATCAACCGCGCTGTCCTGGTAGCTGGTCGCACTCAGTGTTGCGATGGCCACACCATCGCGCTCGAGCACGTAGCTCTCGGCGAACGCGACGGGCTGCCAGCTGACGTTAATGCGTGCCGGGTGGGTGGCGTTGCTCGCTGAGACCCCGGTCGGTGCGCTGGCAACCCCAAGGCGAAGGCCCTCGGCGACTGCCGAGTAGGGGCTCGTGCCTGCCGCGTTCACCGCCCGCACCCGGTAGCTGTGGGTGGTATTCGGGGTCGCGGTGGTGTCGTTGTAGCCGGGCGCACCCACGGTCGCGATGACGCTGCCGTCACGCTCGATCTCGTAGCTATCCGCGAAGTCCATCGGCTGCCAGCTGAGTGCGACATGCTCGGTGGAGGTGCCGCTCGTCGCCGAAAGCCCCTGGGGGGAGGCGGCCGGCGCCAGGCGGTAGCCCTCGGCGGGGGCACTGGCATCCGAGCTGCCGGCCGCATTCACCGCCACCACCTGGTAGCTGTAAATGGTGTTCGCCTCCACCGTGTCGTCGATGTAACTGCTGGCGCTGGTGGTGGCGATCTCGGCGCCGTCACGCAGCACCCGGTAGGTGTCTGCGAACGCGACCGCCTGCCAGTTGAGCGCGACGTGTTCGGTGGAGTCGCCCTCGCCTGCCGAGAGTCCCGTTGGCGTGGCTGGCACGGGCAGGCTGTAGCCCTCGACCACGGCCGAGCGCGGCGAGTCGCCGGCGGCGTTCTCGGCGATGACGTGGTAGTCGTAGCGCTGTCCGGGCACCACATCGGTGTCCGTGTGGCCGGGTGTCGTCGTGGTTGCGATCAGCACATCGTCGCGGTAGAGGCGATAGCCCTCGGCAAGTGCTGCCGCACTCCAGTCGAGCTCGACGTGGTCGCTGAACGTGGCCTGCGTTGCGCTCAGTCCGCCAGGGGCAGGCGGTGTGGCCAGGCGCTCGCCCGCGGCTGGCTCGGAGTAACCGCCGAGGCCTGCGGCGTTCTCCGCGCGCACCCAGTAGAAGTAGGCGGTGCCGGGTGTGGCGCTGGTGTCGTTGTACCCCGTGGCACTGACCCCGCTTGCGATCTGCTCGCGCCCGGCGGTATCACTGCTGGTATTGCGATAGACGCGGTAGCTTGCCGCGAACTCGACCGCCTCCCAGCTGAGGGCAACCCGATCGGCATGGTCGCGCACGCTTGCGGAGAGCCCCTCCACGGCCCCGGGCGATGGCAGGGCAAGCCCACTGACGCCAGCGCTGTAGGCGGAGTTGCCTGCATCGTTCTCGGCGCGCACCCGGTAGGTGTAGCTGGTGCCCGGGGTGACCGCGGCGTCGGTGTAGGCCGGCTCGCTTGTGGTGGCGATCACCGTGCCGTTACGCGTCACCCGGTAGGCCGTTGCCGTGGCACTCGCTGTCCAGGCAAGCGTGATGCGATCGGGATGCGTCGCCTGGCTTGCCGTGAGCCCCGCCGGCACCATTGGTGCGGCGAGGCGCTCGCCGCTCGCCGCCGCGCTGTAGCCGGAGAGTCCTGCGGCGTTCTCGGCGCGCAGCCAATAGAAGTAGGTCACGCCGGGCTCCGCCGTGGTGTCGGCGAAGGCGGTATTGGCAAGGCCTGCGGTGAGCAGCTCACGGCCGCTCGCGCTCTCAATGGTGTTTCGGTAGAGACGGTAGCTATCCGCATGGGAGACCGCCTGCCAGCTCACGGCCACGCGGTCGCTGTGGGTGCGCGTCGTCGCCGAGACGCCCGCGGGGGCTGCCGGTGGGGCGAGCCGTGCCCCGCTGACCGGCCCGCTGCGGGCGCTGGTGCCAGCGGCGTTGGTGGCCGAGACCCAGTAGTAGTAGGTGGCGCCAGGGGTCGCGCTCGTGTCATCGAAAAGCGTCCCTGGCAGATTGCTCGCAAGCAGCGTGCGATCACCACCACCGGACTGCGTGCCCCGGTAGACCCGGTAGCTCGCCGCGGCCTCGGCATGATTCCAGGTGACCCGCACGTGCTCGGCGGCAGTGTGCTCGCTTGCGCCAAGGCCGGCTGGTGCCTGCGGCGGTGCGAGTGCGAAGCCAGGCGCCGTGGCCGAGAGGCCCGAATTGCCGGCGGCGTTCTCGGCACGCACGCGGTAGTCATGGACGACGCCGGGGCTCGCCCCGGTGTCGTCGAAGCCCGTCGCGGTGGTTGTGCCAATCGGCGCGCCGTCACGGAAGACCCGGTAGAGATCCGTGCGCGCGGTCGGCGACCAGGCGAGCTCGACGCGGTCGGTGAAGTCCCCGGTGGTGGCGAAAAGCCCCTGCGGGACGCTCGGCACGGCGAGGCGCTCGCCGCTGACCGCCGCCGTGTAGTTCGAGCTCGCATCGACATTCTCGGCGCGCACGCGGTACTCATACGCGACGCCGGCAACTGCGCTTGCGTCAAGATGGCCCGTGGTTGCGCTGCTCGCGATGACCGCCCAGCTGCCGCCCGTGGTGCGGCGCTGGATGCGGTAGCCAGAGGCGCCATTCGCAGCCGACCAGCCAAGCGCGACGTGGTCCGGGTGCGTGGTGGTGGCACTCAGTCCACCCGGCACCGCGGGTGCTGCCAGCGGGAAGCGCACGTCGCTGCCGGTGCGAAAGGCGCTCACACCATCGACGTTCACGCCCCGCACCCGGTAGGTGTAGTCATTGCCCCGTGAGATGTCGCTGTCGCTGTACCCACTTCCCGAGGTCGTGGTGAGAAGCGACCAGCTGCCGCCATTCACGCGCCGCTCCAGGCGGTAGCTTGTGGCGTTGCTCGACGTGCTCCAGGCGACCGTGATCTCGTTGCCGAGCAATGCCGCCTCGATGGTGCCAGGCACGGCCGGGGTGGCGAGCGGGAAGCGCACGGTCTCCCCCGTGCGATAGCCGCTCTGGGAGTCGGCGTTCTCGGCGCGCACGCGGTAGCGGTAGTCATTGCCGCGAACAATACTGCTGTCACTCCAGCTGGTGGCGCTCTGGGTGCGCACAACCTCCCACGCCCCGCCGTTGGCCTGGCGCTCGACGCGGTAGGTGCTCGCGTTGCTCGCCGCACTCCAGCTCACCGCCATCGACGTGCCCGAGAGGCTCGTGCTGATTGAGCCCGGCACGGCGGCGTCGGCGAACGGGTAGCGCACGGTCTCACCGGTCCGGTAGCCGCTCGCCTCGTCCGGGTTGGTGGCGCGCACGCGATAGCGGTAGTCGTTGCCAGGCGAGATGTTGCTGTCGCTCCAGGAGGTGCCGCTCTGGGTGCGCACAGTGGTGTAGCCACCGCCATTTACGCTGCGCTCAACCTCGTAGCCGGTCGCGTTCGCGGCACTCCCCCAGGAGAGGCTCATCGCGCCACTGTTGAGGCTCGTACTGATCGAGCCGGGTGTGGCCGGGACGGGGTAGCTTGCCGTGACCAGGTTGCCGGTGCGGTAGCTGCCGTTGCGATCGGCATTCTCGGCGCGCACGCGGTAGCGGTAGGTGTTGCCGTAGCTGATGTTGTTATCCGTCCAGCTCCGGGTGCTCGAGGCCGACTGTGTGCGCACGGTCACGTACCCGCCGCCATTGACGCTGCGCTGGATGCGGAAGGTGGTGGCGTTGCTCGACGCCCCCCAGGTGATGGGAATGCTGTTGCTGGTGGTGTTGCTGTAGCTAATCGAGCCTGGCTGGCCAGGCGTTGGGAAGGGCCAGTAATCGCTGTCAGTGTCCCGATTGCTCCAACTGCCTCCCATGATGCCACGGCGCTGGAGGCGATAGCGGTACCAGCCTGGTCCCGTCTCCAGAACAAAAACCCTCGGATTCCTGTCCGATGCCGTCCATGATTGGAATACCTCGCCGGTATCCATGTTGACGATCCTAAAGCTTGCGAGGTCATTGTTTCGGGATGTCGCAGTGATCCGCACGAGCTCTTTGTTGTCGAATCCATAGCTTGGGAAGTAGCGGACCTCGATGCTGCCGGCGCTTGCCGCCTGTGCCCCGAGGAGGGTCGTGAGCAGCAGGAGTATCGCTGCGACAAGGCGACGGAGGTAGCGCTGATCACTGTGCATGGTGGTCTCTCTCTTCTATGGTCCCAATGGCATCAACAAAAAGGGCCGGGCGGGGTCTAGCGCGACCCCATCCCCGAGCGGAACTGGAAGCCGCCGGCGGCGCGCTGGCCCGTGGCGCCTGCACTCGCCTGGCTTGCGCCGGCGGCGTTGACCGCCCGCACGCTGTAGCTGGCCGACTCACCGGGCGCGAGGTCGGTGTCGAGATAGGTGGTGTCGATCAGCGCGGTCAGGAATTCGCCGTTGCGATACAGGTCGTAGCGCCCCGCCCAGCTGGTCTCACTCCAGCTGACCGCAATGCCGTCGAGGCGGCTTGTGGTGGCGCTGATCGTCTGCGGCTGCTCGGGGGCGATCAGGCGAAGGCCGCTCACAGTGGCGGAGGGCTCGCTCGTCCCCGCGGCGTTCACCGAAGCGACGGTGTAGCTGTGCGAGACGCCCGCACTCGCCCCCGTGTCCTGGTAGCCACTCTGCGAGACGGTCGCGATCACGCTGCCATCGCGGCGGATCTCGTAGCTCGCGGCGAGCGCAACCGCACTCCAGCTGAGGGCGACGTAATCGGCCGACTCGCCGTTCGCTGCGGCGAGGTCAGCCGGTGGCGCCACCACGCCCAGGCGCATGCCGGTGGCCAGCACGGAGGGCTCGCTGATACCCGCTGCATTCACCGCACGCACCCGGTAGCTGTGCGCCACCAGGGGGTCGACCGCGCTGTCCTGGTAGCTCGTGGTGCCAACCGTGGCGATCACAACACCGTCTCGCTCAAGCGTGTAGGTGTCTGCGTAGGCGCTCGCCTGCCAGCTCACGGTGATTCGCGCCGGATGGGTTGCCTGGCTGGCGCTGACCCCGGTCGGGGGCTGCGCGACGCCAAGACGCAGTCCCTCTGCATGCGATGAGTAGGCGCTGGTGCCGGCGGCGTTGACGGCGCGCACCCGGTAACGGTGGGTGGTGTTCGCCACAGCCGTGGTGTCCTGATAGCCAGGCGTGCTAACCGTGGCGATCACGCTGCCGTCACGCTCGATTTCGTAGCTCTCGGCAAAGTCCATGGGCTGCCAGCTGAGCGCGACGTGCGTGGTGTGGCTGCCATCGCTCGCGCTAAGCCCCTGCGGTGCGGCGGCCGGTGCCAGGCGATAGCCCTGCGCGGGGGCGCTTGCCGCAGAGCTCCCTGCGGCGTTCTCGGCCACCACGCGGTAGCTGTGGATGGTGTTCGGCTCGATCGCCGCATCCAGATAGGCGGTGGCGCTCACCGTTGCGATCAGCACGCCATCGCGCAACACCTGGTAGGTGTTGGCGAACTCGACGGCCTGCCAGCTGAGCGCGACATGCTCCGTGGAGGTGCCCTCGCCTGCCGAGAGACCCGTGGGAGTCGCTGGCACGGGCAGGCTGTAGCCCTCAACCACGCTGCTGCGCGGCGAGTCACCGGCCGCGTTCTCGGCGACGACGTGGTAGCTGTAGCGCTGCCCCGGCACGACCTCGGTGTCGGTGTAGGTGAGCGCGCTCGTGGTGCTCGCAATCAGCACCTCGTCCCGGTAGACGCGGTAGCCGTCCGCCTGCGCCGATGCCGACCAGCTGAGTTCCACGCGGTCGCTGAGGTCCGCCTGCGTGACGCTCAGCCCAGCGGGTGCTGGCGGTGTCGCCAGCCGCTCGCCGCTGACAGCCTCGGAGTAGGCGCCGAGGCCTGCGGCGTTCTCCGCGCGCACCCAGTAGGTGTAGTGCGTGCCGGGGGTTGCGCTGGTGTCGTTGTACCCCGTGGCACTGACCCCGCTTGCGATCTGCTCGCGCCCCGCTGTCTCGGCGCTGGTGTTGCGGTAGACACGGTAGCTTGCGGCGAACTCGACCGCCCCCCAGTTGAGGGCGACGCGATCGGCATGCTCGCGGACACTCGCCGTCAGCCCCTCCACGCCGCCCGGTGCGGGCAGCGCAAGGCCGCTCGCGGCCTGGCTGTAGGCGGAGTGGCCGGCTGCGTTCTCCGCGCGCACGCGGTAGCTGTAGGTCGTGCCCGCAGCCACGTCGGTGTCGCTGTACTCGGGGCTCGTCGTGGTCGCGATCACCGTGGCGTTGCGGGTAATCCGGTAGGTGCTCGCCGTGGCAACCCCCTCCCAGGAGAGCGTGATGCGATCGGCGTGCGTCGCCTGGCTTGCCGAGAGCCCGGTTGGCACCATTGGTGCAGCGAGCCGCTCGCCGCTTGCCGAGGCGCTGAAGCCTGAGAGCCCGGCCGCATTCTCCGCGCGCACCCAGTAGTGGTAGCGCGTGCCGGCGATCGCACCGGTGTCGTTGTAGGCACTTGCGCCGATCCCGCTTGCAATCTCCACCCGGCCGGTCGCGCTGTCCTCGGTGTTGCGGTAGACGCGATAGCTTGCCGCATGGGCGACCGCCGCCCAGGAGAGCGCCACGTGCTCGGTGTGGGTGCGCGTGGTGGCGGCGACGCCTTGCGGCGCGCCCGGCACCCCGAGGCGGACTCCGCTGACCGGGCCGGCCAGCGCGCTCGAGCCGGCCGCATTGGTCGACGCGACCCAGTAGTAGTAGGTGGCGTCGGCAACCGCCGTGGTGTCCTCAAAGAGCGTCCCGGGGAGATTGCTCGTAAGCACTCCGCGGTCGCTGCCATTGGGCTGCGTGCCGCGGTAGACGCGGTAGGCGGCTGCGGCCTCGGCGTGGTTCCAGGTCACGCGGATGTGATCGGCGGAGCTCCGCGTGCCCGCGGCAAGGCCGCCCGGTGTCGCTGGCGGGGCGAGCGCGTAGCCCTGCGCCGTGGCGGAGAGTGCCGAGTTGCCTGCGACGTTCTCGGCGCGCACGCGGTAGTCATGCACGACGCCCGGTGTGGCGGTGGCGTCGTCGAAGGCGGGCTCGGTGGTGGTACCAATCGGTGCGCCGTCGCGGAAGATGCGATAGAGGTCGGTCCGGGCACTCGCACCCCAGGAGAGCTCGACGCGGTCTGTGAAATCGCCCTGCGAGGCAAAGAGTCCGGCCGGTGTCGGCGGCACCGCCAGGCGCTCACCGCCGACGGCCTGTCCGTAGGCGGAGTTCGCGTCCACATTCTCGGCGCGCACGCGATACTCATAGGCGGTGCCGGCGATCGCGCTGGTGTCGAGGTGGGTGGTGTTCGCGCTGCTGGCAATGGCCGACCAGCTCCCGCCGCTCGTGCGCCGCTGGATCCGGTAGCCCGTCGCACCGCTCGCCGCGGACCAGGCGAGCGCCACATGATCGGGGTGGGTCGTGGTCGCGGTCAGCCCGCCCGGCACCGCCGGGGCGAGGAGCGGGAAGCGCACGTCAGCTGCGCTGCGATAGGCGCTCACGGCATCGACGTTCTCGGCGCGCACGCGGTAGGTGTAGTTGTTGCCGCGATCGATGGCGCTGTCGCTCAGGCTCGTCGTGGACTGGATCGAGCGGGTCTCCCATCCGCCGCCGTTGACCCGGCGCTCGAGGCGGTAGCTGCTTGCGTTGGCGGCGGCCGACCAGCTGACGTCCACGCTGGCGCCGGAGAGCGTGGCCTCGATCGCGCCGGGCACGGCCGGGGTTGCCAGCGGAAAGCGCACCTCGAGCCCCGTACGATAGCCGCTCTGGGAGTCGGCGTTCTCGGCGCGCACGCGGTAGCGGTAGTCATTGCCGCGAACAATACTGCTGTCACTCCAGCTGGTGGCGCTCTGGGTGCGCACAACCTCCCACGCCCCGCCGTTGGCCTGGCGCTCGACGCGGTAGTTGCTAGCGTTATTGGCAGCGCTCCAGCTGACCGCCATCGCCGTGCCCGAGAGGCTCGTGCTAATCGAGCCCGGCACGGCTGCGTCGGCGAACGGGTAGCGCACGGTGTCACCGGTCCGATAGCCCCCGGGTTCATCCGGGTTCACGCCACGCACGCGGTAGCGGTAATCGTTGCCAGGTGAGATGCTACTGTCGGTCCAGGACGTCCCGCTCTGGGTGCGCACGGTGCTGTACCCGCCGCCATTGACGCTGCGCTGCACCTCGTAGCTTGTCGCATTCGCTGCACTGCCCCAGGAGAGACTCATGGCGCCGGCGTTCACGCTGTAGCCAATCGAGCCGGGTGTGCCCGGGACGGGGTAGCGCGCGCTCACCGTCGGGCCGGTCCGATAGCTCCCGTTTCGATCCGTGTTCTCACCGCGTACGCGGTAGACATAGGTGTTGCCGTGGCTCACGTTCGTGTCGGTCCAGCTGCGCGTGCTCGAGGCCGACTGGGTGCGCACGGTCACGTACCCGCCGCCATTGACGCTGCGCTGGATGCGGAAGGTGGTGGCGTTGCTCGACGCCCCCCAGGTGATGGGGATGCTGTTGCTGGTGGTGTTGCTGTAGCTGATCGAGCCTGGCTGCGCGGGGGTGGGCAGGACGCGATAGCCACTCGCCGTGCCGCGCCAGCTGGAGTCGCCGGCGGCATTGGAGGCGCGCACCCGATACTCGTAGGAGACGCCCGGCGTTGCGCCGGTGTCGGTCCAGGAGGTGCCGCTTTGTGTGCGCACGGTGGCGTAGCTCCCGCCCACCGCACGGCGCTGGAGCGTGTAGCTGGTCGCGCGAGCCGCCGAGCCCCAGCTGATCTGGATATCGGACTGGCGGGTGTTCGTGGCCGAAATGGACCCGGGCACCGCTGGCGCCTGGAGCAGGCTGCCGCTCCCTGATGCAATAATATCCCACGTCCAGCACCCCTCATTTATGCACGGTCTCTCCAGGCGGTAGGTGTGCGAGCCTGTCGCGCCGGTATCGTGGTGGGTGATGTTGCCGCTTCCCGACCAGCTGCGAATGATCGTGGTGTCGCGGCGCAGGCGCCAAGAGTTGGTGCCGGCATTCTGAATGGTCACCGTGATCTGATTGGCCTGGTTGTCGGACGCCGACAGGGAGGGTGGGGGCACAAACTGCGCTGATGCGCCCGGCGCAAAGCCAAGTAGCAGGGCGAGTAGCAGCGTTGCCACGGCGGACGCGCAGAAACGGCGAGCAAACTTGCAAAGAGCAGGCATGAGAATCCCCTGGCGTTTTTATTTAACTTTAAAATAAATGTGAAGCAGACGCAACGCCTGCCTCGTCGGTGATGCGGGGCCTTGCTAAACCTGCCGCGGGTGGTCCTCGAGCCAGCGCGCGGCCACTGCGCGCACGGCCGCGCTCGGCTCGCCGACGACCATGTTGCGCTCGCGGGCCTCGCCGGCCCACTGTGCCGCGCGCAGGCGCTGATCGGCATTGAGCCTCGGCGCGCGCTGCCACTGCTCAAGCGCCCAGAGCTTGTTGTGGCCGCGCAGGCTCGCGATCATGCCCCCCTGCTCGATGTCGCGCAGGGAATCGGCGAGTATGAGCTCAATGAGAGAGAGCCGGGCGCGGGCGCCCTGCTCGACCCGCGCGAAGGCTGCAAGCACCCGAGGGAGTCTGCGCTCGCGAAGGGCAATGAGGTTTGAGTGGATGAGTGTCAGCACGGCGCCAAGGCCGAGAATCTTCACCGCGCGCAGCAGCCCGTCGGTGCCCGCGAACCAGGGCGCTGCGGCAAAAAGCACGCCGACGGCGAGAAAGACACCGCTCATCCAGAGCAGCTCGGAGGCGGCCGCCGAGCCACGTCGCACGGTCAGTGTCTCGAGCGCGCGCAGCCCCTTGAAACCGAGTGCTGTGGTGAGCAGCAGCAGGCCGAGCGGCAGCACCCACAGCATGCCAAGCAGCCCGTGACGCTCGAGTATGCCGACGGCCGCCATGGCAAGGCAGCCAGCCGGGATCAGCGCACAGACGAGGCGGCTCGCCCGCTGGGCCTGGCGAAAGCCGATCAATCGTGCACGCGCCGGGGCGGCGAGCGTGGTGAGTTCATCAAGGGCAGTCACGGTGCGTCCTCCACGGTTTAGGCTGTCGATGGTAGTCGATCCTGACAGGGGTATCAATAATAAATAGAAAACAAATTTGACGTTGCCGGCGCAGACGCTAGTCTCTGGGTAGCCCACACGAGGAGTGACCCATGCACCACGACCTGCAGGCCATGATCTGCGCACACCTTGCCGCCGAGGCGCTGCCGGAGGTCACCGGCGCACTCAAGGCGCGACTCGATGACGTCCTTGCCGCCAGCGCCCGTGGCGATGTCCGCGGCCTCTCGACTGCGGCCGCTGGACTCATGCGCGCCATTGAGGCGCTGCTCCTCGCCGAGGGCGGCGAGACGCTGCTTGCCGCGGCGAGGCGATCGCGCGCGGCACCCGCCCAGCCCAGCCTGCCCCCCGACCATTACGCGGCGCCTGCGCCCGCCCGCGCTGCCTGAGGGGTCTGGTTCAGTGTTTAATAATTGACATATTAAAGGTTTCAGGTATAATGGGGGAACAGTCATCGTGAGGATGTTCCCATGGCGCAAGAAGGTTGGTTTCTGATTCGCGGCTCGTCGTTGGCCGTGGGGTTCCCCGGTCGGAGCGTGCCGACCACCATTCCCGCCTCGCACCCGAGCTACTCCGAGATCCTGCTCGCACTGGAGGTCGAGGACTATGCGCGGGTCGAGCAGTTGGTCGATCCCGTGCGCTCGCTCAGCGTTGAGTTCGGCGAGGGCTCGCGGGTGGTGATCCGCGAGGGTCAGCTCTATTTTGATGGCGCGCGAGTCAATAGCCGCCTCACCAAGGCGATCATGCGCATGGTGCTCCGCGGCGAGTCGGTGGCGAAGTTCGTGCGGCTGCTCGAGAACATCATGGAGAATCCCGATTCGCGCGCGATCGGCGAGCTCTACGGCTTTATCGAGGCGAATCAGCTGCCGGTCACCGCCGACGGCCAGGTGCTCGCCTACAAGGTGACCCGCAGTGACGGCTACGATCTCCACTCCGGGACCGTGCACTACCCGCTTGGCGCGGTGGTGGAGATGCCCCGCGATGAGGTCGATCCCGACCCGGAGCGGACCTGTTCGCGCGGGCTCCACGCCTGCAGCATGCGCTACCTCGCCGACAGCGGCTTTGGCGGGCAGCAGGCGCGCTGCGTGCTGGTGAAGATTCATCCGCGCGATTTCGTCGCCGTGCCCCGGGACTACAACGAGTCCAAGGCGCGCGTCTGCCGCATGCAGGTGGTGGGTGAGTTCATCGAGGGTGAGCGTGGCGAGCTGGCGCGCTTTGACGAGCGCATCCGCAAGTCGCTCGAGGCCTTCGGCGAGTCGGTGCGGCTGATGGGTGACGCGGACATGCGCGAGTTCCTCGGCTTCGAGCGGAAGGCCGGCCTTGATTTCTCCCACCTGCCGGGCGTCGGCGCCGAGGTCATGTTTGCCCGCGAGGGGCGGGCGCGCCGGGGTCTTGTCTGTGGCCATGTGGCGCCGGATGAGTCCATTGCCGGGGCGCTTCGCCGCTGCCGGCAGAGCGTGGCGAGTGCCGTCGCTGACGCCGCCGAGGCGCTCGGTATCGACCCCGAAGATGACTACGTCGCCTACGCCGCTGACCCGGTCGATGGCCGGGAGCGCTCGGTGAAAAGCCGCCTGCTGGTGCTCGACCGCGTCTGCCGGCATGGCGATGCGTTCGATGGCGAGGAGCAGGCCGGCCTGATTCCGCTCGATGAGGACAGCGACGATCCTGACGCCTTCCTCGGCTGCCCCTGGTACCAGGGCGTGGTCCATGTGGTGGACGCTGAGATGGTCGATGTCCTGGACGACTAGCTTCTTCAGGCGCCCCCCGCTCCTGCGGCGGGGCGGCGCCTGGCGTCAGCCTCCTTATTTAAATTGACACCTATTAAATATTTCTGCATGCTTCACGCTATCGCACACCGCCCTGGAGGGTCCATCATGCGCGCTCGCGCCCACCACCACCTGCACCGCTCGCGGGGCTTTAGCCTTGCAGAGCTGCTGGTCGCCACGGCCATTGTCTCGGTGCTCGCCGGCATCGGCGTGCCGACCTTCCAGCACCTCTCCACCCAGAGCCGCCTGACCGGCACCGCCAACGAGTTGCTGGTGGCGCTCGCCACGGCGCGCGCCGAGGCGGTCTCATTGCGTGTGCCGACCACCCTTGCGCTTGACTCCGATGCCGCAACGGGCGCGGTCTCCGCCTGGTCGCTTGGCGAGCGCGACTGGCTGGCAGCGCGCGATGTGCGCGTCTACTCGGCGCGAAGCGAGGTCGGCTTTGCCACCGATGGCACGGCGACGCCGGCTGAGTTCATCATCTGCTTTCGTGACCGGCCCCATCACCGCCTGGTGCGCGTCTCGCTGATCGGCCGCGCCGAGGTTGATCCGCGCGGCGAAGGACCCTGCCCGGTGGGGGGCTCCGATGTCTGAGCGGCGCGCGCGGGGCTTTACGCTGATCGAGGTGCTGGTCGCGCTTGTCATTGTCAGCATCGCGCTGCTCGGGCTTGCAAGCCTCCAGCTGCGCACCACGCAGCATGCGTACGCGAGCTATCAGGCGAGCATGGCGAGTGTGCTTGCCCGTGACATCGAGGTGCGGGTGCGCCTGAACGCAGCCGCCGGTGGTCACTACGCGATCACCGCAATCGAGACGCGCGCCGGCCAGGGAGAGCCCGGCTGTCTTGCCGAGGGCTGCCCGCCCGCAGCGCTTGCCCGGCATGACCTCGCCGTCTGGGCGCGCGCCCTGACCGAGGCCCTGGGTCGTGGCGCGAGCGCCTCGCTTGCGCGCAGCGAGGAGGTGATCGGTGGCCGCTCGCTCGCCCGCTACACGCTTGAGATCAGCTGGCCCGAGCGCCTTCAGGACGGCGCGCCGGTCACCTTTCGCTACCAATTCGCAACACCCTGGAGAGATTGAGATGAGCAAGCGCCGCATGCATGGCTTTACCCTGGTCGAGCTGATGGTCGCTCTCCTGCTCGCGACCCTGGTCGTTGCCGCCGCCGCCTCGCTCTTCATGGTGGTCAGCCGCGCCGACACCGACCAGCGCTTTCTCCAGAACCGCTCGGAGGCCGCGCTGTTCATCGGCACGTTCCTCACCGAGCGCCTGATGCCGTTTGGTGCCGCGGGCGAGGCGTGTGGTGCCGAGGGGCTCGTCGTCTCCGCCGAGGGCGCCGAGCGCCTTCGCGTGGACCTTCAGTACTGCGTGCCTGGCGAAAGCGCCCCGGAGACGCGCAGCGTGTCGCTGCCAACACACGGAGCAAGTGGCCCGATCCGCTATCATGGCAGCGAGGCGTCCCTTGCCGGCGCTGGCGAGGCGAACGATCCTGGCAGCTGGCCGGTGCTGTTTGACAGCGTGGACGGCCCGGAGTTGAGCGTGCTCGTTCGAAGCGCCAATGGCGGGCTGCGCGAGCGCGTGCTCGCTGCCGGGCACAGCCTCAATGATCCGGCAGTGGTCGCGCTTCGGCTTCGCTACGGCGTCAATGACCGGGGCCGTCTCGCCGATGCGGGCGCCCGCACGCTTGTCATCACACAAACCTTTCCGCTTGCCCCGGGCGCTATCGCCCGCCACGCCGATCCTGAGAGCGAGGACTAGTCCATGGTGCAGCCAAAGTCCTGTTCGATACCCCGGTGCGAGCGCGGTGCCGCACTCCTGGTGTCGCTGATGCTCCTCGCCGTGCTGAGCCTCATCGTCACCACGGCCGCCAGCCGGGCGATTCACCAGGAGCGGATGGCCGGTCAGTTCCGCTTCCAGATCGAGGCGGCGATGGCGGCCGACGCCGCGCTGCTCGAGGCCGCCTGGCGGCTGCACGGCATCGGTGCCGCGGGGCTCGATGGCGAGGTCTGCGGGGCGCTGATCGATGGACCAATCGGTAACGGCGCCACCCACGCCCGCGCCCGCTACCTGGCAACCACACTTGCTGGCAATGCAGCGGCGCTCAGCGCCTGCCTCGATGCCACGGACCCGAGCTTTGCCGGTGCCGACAGTGCAGCCAGGGAGGTCGCTCGCGAGGCGGTTGCCGTGCGCATCCGCCAGGCAGCAGACGCCTGCAATGGGGCAAGCCGCTGCTACCTGCTCCTCGCCGAGGGGCGCGTGCATGCCGGGCGCAGCAGCGAGGGGGATCTGCTCGCCCGCGCGCTCGCCGAGCTTGTGGTGAGTGCCGAGGACGCCGCCCCCTCGCTTGCCTCGGCGGTGACCTGCTTTGGCATGTCCGGCGGTGCCTGCTCGGTCTACGTCGGCGGCTCGCCGGACTCCGTTGATGGCCGTGACTATCATCTGCCCGACGCCTTTGATTGCAGAGGCAGCGGCTGTCGCACCGCGGTGCGTGAGGGCGGTGCGCACGCGCCCGGCGTGCAGATCGTCGGCGAGGGTGGCGTCTACGGTGAGGGCGAGAGCGGTGGTGGTGGGGGCGATGGCTGTGTTGCCGGCCACCATGTCACGGGCTGTCCGCAGGCGGTGAGCCACATCGATGGCGCCGCCGCCGAGGCGCTCTTTGGCGACTACCAGGCGTTCTGGGGCGATCTCCAGGGCGCCATGGGCGAGGCGGTCTATCGCGACAGCGCGCTCAGGACGGGTGATTTCGGCACCCGCGACAACCCGCAGTTCACGGTGCTCGGCGATGGGGCGACGATCAACGGCAATGCCTCCGGCGCCGGCGTGCTGGTGGTGGGCCCTGGCGTGCGCTTCTCCGGCACCATGAGCTTTGAGGGCATCGTCCTCGTGCTGCCCTGGGCGAGTCTGTCCACCGGCAACTCGACCATCTACGGCAGCGTGATCGGCCTTGGCGGCGAGGTGGACACCTCGGTGACCGTCGAGGGCAACGGCGAGCTTCGCTACAGTGTCGAGGCGATCGAGCGCGCACTGGAGGCCTTCGGGGTTGATCGCGCCGACACCCCCTTCGCCGATCCTGCCACGCCCGAGGGGAGCGGCAGCGGCCTGACGCCAGTCTTCTGGTCGGGCAACGGCGGCTAGTGCGCTTGACTTCATTGGTGGTTTATTATATTATTCAATCAATAAATCACAAGGCATGCCCGATGCAGATCGCACCGACAGGGGTGGCACCATGACGGATTACATCGCGCAGTACGAGAACCCTCGGTTTCGCTTTGAGCGCGAGGAGTCCGAGCGGCTCGCGGCGTCGCTCGCTGATGGCGCCTGCATCGAGGACGGCGTCATGCGCTGGGAGAGCAACAATAACGTGGTGCCGGAGGATGTGGCGCGCTTTGCCGCCTATCTCGGCCACCCCATCGACCTCGACGCGAGCCGTGCCGCGCGCGATGCTGATCTCAAGGTGCTGCTCGAGGCCTATCGTCGCGCAGCGCCGCACGACAGCGCCGAGGCGCGCTTTGAGCGCCGGGCCGCCTTCGGGCCGGGTGTCGAGGTGGTCGATGTGCTAAGCGGCAGGCGCTACCGGACCTAGCGCCTGCCCTGCCCTCAGGGCTCCAGAGCGTCCGGCTTCTCGAATCCGCCGCGCGCGAAGGCGGGCAAGCCCGGCTCAAAGGGCTTCCAGCCGCGCTTCGCCGCACGCTCGAAGGCCGCCAGGAACTCGCCGATCTCGCGCGCAGCCTTGCGATCATCGGGGCTGACAGCCTCGGCGTCGATCGCCTCCAGGCAGGAGAACTCGTGCCAGCTGTG
The DNA here is from genome assembly GCF_024170285.1 of Natronocella acetinitrilica. Classification (NCBI taxonomy): domain Bacteria; kingdom Pseudomonadati; phylum Pseudomonadota; class Gammaproteobacteria; order Chromatiales; family Ectothiorhodospiraceae; genus Natronocella; species Natronocella acetinitrilica. The sequence goes on along the minus strand of NZ_JALJXV010000003.1, from coordinate 422,476 downwards.
GTCATCGTCGCTCACCACATACTTGCCAGGCCCCAGGTCGTCGGGGAAGGTCTCCTCGTCGTCAGGATCGTAGTCGGCCTCCGCGCTCCAGAGAAAGACCTCGGGCACGCCGACCTGCGAGGCGATGAAATACTCGCCGTCATCGAGCGTCTTCCTGAGCCGCTCCTCGATCGCCTCGACATCGGCATCGCCCTGGGCGCGCAGCAGCACCTCGCCGGCGTTCTTGTAGTTGCTTGCATCGCGATACAGGTAGCTGAAGCGCAGCAGTGCCATGACAGATCCTCTTGTTGCAGGGAAAGGCATTCCAGCCTTGACAATTAATATAGCGTTTATATAATAACACAAACAGACAACATTAGGGGGTCCCGAGATGATACTCGGCATGTCGCGTCCGTTTTTCGCCTTCACCATCGCAACGCTTGCCTGGGTGGCCATGCTTGAGGTCATCGTGCGCTTCTCGATCGAAGCGCACCCCGTGCCGGCGGCTCTTGCCTGGCCCGGGCTTGTCGCCGCAGCGCTCCTCCTCGCCAGGGCGACTCGCCCGCGCACGGTGGCGGACCCGGCGCAGGTCGCACTCGCAGCACTCCCCGCCAGTGATGGTGAGGAGGAGATCGATGAGGCCGCGTTCGATGAGGGCGGATCCTGAGCCTGGCCAGGGCATGGCCAGGGCATAGCCAGAGCGCCGGGGTGTGCGCTGCGTCGCACCTCGGCTGCGTCTCCCACGCTAGACTCACGCCTCTGACACCGGCTTTTGAGGAGAGACCCCATGCGAGCACTGATGACACGTCCTGCCCTGGCCCTCGCCCTTGGCGCTGCCCTGCTGGCCCCCCAGGCGGCGTCTGCCGCGGTCTTTGAGGTGGGCTGCAACGCGGTGCTTGAGATGCACACCGTCAAGCAGGCAAGCGCTCCGCATGTGGCAAACCTCTACGCCGAGCACCCCCGGGGCTGCGCCGGGGAGATCGCCCTTGAATCGCTCCCCAACGAGCGGCGCGCAAGCTTCGTCGATGCGGTGATCGATGCGATCGAGCCGCCTGCCTGCCCGGCCGGCAGCCGTGCGCTTGGCGTTCGCACCGGCGGGGTCGAGGACATCAGCGAGGTGGTCAGCAGTGTCAACTTCCGCCGCGCCTACACGCTCAGCATCCGCCAGCTCTGCGCACTCGAGGGCGCGGCCGACTAGGCGGCGCCTGCGCATCGATGGCGGCGGCAGCGCCGCCGCGCTGCCCTGTGCTGACCCGGCAGGCGCCGTTTCCTATATAATAGGGAAAATAAAGCGAGGACACCGACATGCTGCCTGCTACACCCGCCCTGCCCGCCGCCGATGCGTCCAGTCCGGCGCTCGCCGCCTTTGCCGGGATCCGTGCGCGCGGCGAGGACTTCCTTCATGGGCGCTGCCATGTGCTCGCCATTGCCCTTGCCGGCATGACCCGCCGGCCGATCCGTGCCATGGTCGACATCGACATCGCCTCTGGCGTGCCGGTGCTGACCCATGCCTATATCGCCTGGGATGAGGAGCGCGGGCTTGATGCCGGAGGGCTTCGTCCGATCAGCGAGATCGAGGCGGAGTTCGCCTCCGCCGCACTCGACCCGGAGACCATCGAGGCCAACCCTGCGGTGCTGCGCGAGTTCGGCGAGGGCTCGAGTGCCGCGGTGATCGACCCCCGGGACTGGGCGCGGGCCTGCGCGCTTGGCAATGCGCTGATCAGCGTCATTCGCGATCATGGCCTTGATGGCCGCGGCCCTGGCGTGCCGGCGACCCTGGCGCCGGTTCGCCTCCGCACGCTTGCAAGCGCAGGCGAACCCTCTCCTAGCTGACGTCGATCTCCCGAACGCCCCGGCGGTTGCGGTTGTGCTCAACGAGCCGGCGCAGCGCATCGGCGAGGCGCTCGGGGTCCCTTATCGCCACAAAGCGCACCACCGGGCGGTTGCGATCCGAGGTCTCAACGCTGAGCGTGCCAAGCCCCACCAGGCGCAGCAACAGCGGGCGCTCGACGCGATAATCCTTCACCCGGTAGAGCTCCACCTGGTTGTGGATGATGTTGAGCACCCCGGTGCGCTTCTGGATGCGCTCGGTGGTGAGCGCATAGCGCGTCATCGCGACCACCAGATACTGCCAGATGGCGAGAAACACCGGCGCGGTCGCCGCTGCCGTGATGAGCGCGTAGTAGGCGACCCCCTGCGGGTCGAGCAGCACATCAAGCACCCGCGTGCCCATTGTGATCGCGAGCGTGAAGATCGGCAGCACCACCAGGTAGTGCATCAGGTTGATCCACTGCGAGGGCGTCGCCTGCCAGATGAACCGCTCGCCTCGCCTCCCCGCCTGAGCCCTCTCCTGTCGTGCCGCCATGTAACTCTCCGCGAATGTTTTCTATAGAATACCAGTAATTAATGAAGAAGTCGGCTTGACTTCTTTTATATAAAACATATAATAAATAATATTGTGCCGGGCGCGGCTTCTGCCCGGATTGCTCGCCCAGAGGGAGTCTCCCCATGCGTCTTGATGCCGCCACCGAAGAATTCGTCAGCTCCCGCGCGCTCAACGGCGCGCAGTACTCCATCCACTGGAACGCGAAGGCCGCCACGGTGCTCTCGCACCTGATCTACTCCGATCACCGCATCATCGAGGCGGTCATTCGCGAGATTACCTGCAATGCGGCGGACGCGCACGTGGCGGCCGGCCGGGGCGATCAGCCGGTCACCGTGGAGCTCCCCACAGCGCTCTCGCCGGCGTTTGTCGTGCGCGACCAGGGCGTTGGCCTTGATCATGCGAGCGCGCTTGCCCTTTTCAGCGGCTATTTCGCCTCGCTGAGCGAGCAGAGCACTGCGGCCACCGGGCACTTCGGCCTTGGTGCCAAGTCGCCCTATGCCTACCAGGATCAGTTCACCATCCGCACGGTGAAGGACGCCGAGGCCTGCACCTTCCACGCCTACAAGGACGCGGAGAATCGGCCCTGCCTTGAGACGCTCAGCCGCGAGGCGGTAGACGAGCCCGACGGCGTCTGTGTGAGCATCCCGGTCGATCACGACGACATCGAGCGCTTTCGCCGTGTCGCCGCCGCGGTCTTTCTCTCCTTTCGCGTGCGCCCAATGGTGAGCGACCCCGAGGTGGCCGAGCAGATCGCGCAGTGGGATGCCGCCCACGCCAGCGCATCGCAGCTTGCCGGCGCGGGCTGGCGGATCGCGCCGCTCGCCCGCAAGATCGGTGGCGAGACGCTCACGCCGCCCGCGAGTGAGCAGGGCAACCGCGTGGTGCTTGGCGATGTCAGCTACCCGCTCGACCTGGAGGCGCTGGCCGCGGTTGCCGGCGTGTCCTTCACCCGCCTGCGCCTTGATCCCGCGCGGGTGCGCGACCTGACCCTGGTGCTTGATATCGGCCGCGAGGCGATCGCGCTCCACCCCTCCCGGGAGAGTATTCAGTACACCGAGGCAACCTGCCGTCTCCTGGTCTCGCGCCTTCGCGCCATGCTCGATGAGATCCGCGCGGGCGTGCGCGATCGGCTTGGCCCTGGCGCAAGCGCCTGGCAGATCCGCTGCCACCTCGGCGGATCGCTCGCGTACCCATCCTGGCTGCTCGAGGCGTTCGGCGTCCGCTGGGATCGGCAGATCGCGCTCGGTGCTGATGCCGCCCGCGCGCTGCTCGACCTTGCCCGCCTCTACGTGGCCGACTCCGGCGATGACGGCAAGACCACCCTGGTCTGGCCGCGACGGCTCAGCGGCCGCCAACCCAAGCTGTCCGACTCCCTTGGCGTCAGCTACCATCCTGGCGTGCGTCTCTTCGTCGTCGATGCGGGTGCGGCCCCGCGGGCTGCCATCGGCGCGTACCTGCGCGAGGAGGCAAGGCGCACTGGCGTGCCGACCCGCGGGATCGTGATGCGCCTGTCGGTCGGGCAGGATGACCCGGGCTTTGCCGCGGCGGTGCATCAGCTGCGCCGTGCCCTTGGCAAGCCCGAGGTGATTCGCACCAGCACGCTCAGTGCGCCCGGAGCGGCGACAGAGCGTCCGGCGGACTGCCTCGATCAGCTCTCGGTGGTCCGCGATGACGACCCAGGCTTCGACTGGCGTGGCAGCCTGCGCGGTGATCTCGCCCCGGTGTGCGGCACGCTCGCGCCAGAGGCGCTCGCCGCCGGCGCCCCGGCGCTGCCGCTCTTTGAGTGCAACCGCTGGCACCTGGCCCACCTCCCCGGCAGCGCCGAGGCGCTGCCTGGCATTGAGCCCGCGCAGTGCGCGCGGATCATCGCCGCCCTCTTTCCCGACACCCCGGTGGTGACCGTGCGCCCCGCATCACGCGCTCTCGTGCACGACCACCCGGTGCTCGTGCCTGCCGCCCGCTGGCTTGCCGAGCGCCTTGCGTCCATGGGCTCATCGGGGGCGGCGTGTCGGGCACTCCAGAAGCGGCTTTATCGCCGCTGTCGTGCCGAGATCATCAATGACGCGCTCGTGCCGCGCCTCGAGGCGCTCATCCCCCGGCAGGCGGATGGCGATGCGCTCTCGGCGGGCGCCCTTGCCCTGCTGGGCGACCCCGAGGGGGTGCCGGCCCCGCTTCGCGCGCTCCTTGCCGCCCTGCCGCGGCTCTCTGCCTATTACGCGCGCTACTGCGGCAGCGCTCGCGGCTATCAGTATGGCTATGGGTCGCGGGCCGAAGGGCGGGTGGCACAGGCGCTCTCCGACGCCCTGGTGGCGGTGCTTTCGCTGCCCGCCCACGCGCGGTTGCGCGCGCAGACACTCGCTCCGGGCGAGCGGTGCGCGGCGCGACTTCGCACGCGCCTGCTTGGCGCACTCGATGCCTTCGAGGCTGCCTACCCGCTTCTTGCCGGCAACCCCGGTCTGCTCCGCTGGCTTGAGCGCGACCCGGGTGCTGTGCGCGAGTACCTGGCGCTCAAGAACACGACCCCGGCGTAGGCCGGGGTCGCAGCACGCGGCAGCACTCAGGGCGCGGGGGTGGCGTCCATTGCCCGGACCCTGGCGGCGATCTCCTTGATCCGCCCTGCAAGGGCCGTGGCATAGGCGTCGGTGCGCTCCAGGCTCTCCTCGCCAGGGCCTCGGCTGTAGCGGCGGCGCGCGATGGTGACCGCGTCCTCGCCAATGCGCCCAGCCGTCTCTGCGGCGCTGAAGTTGCCAAGGGCGTGGTGCTTCAGGTGGTAGTCGATCATGCCGCCAAAAAGGCGTGCCGCCCGGGCGCTGTCCGAGGCCACGAGCTTCTCGCGGAAGAGCGGCATCAAAATGGCCTCCGAGGCCTCGAAATCAAGCCCCTCGGCGCGGTGCGCGGCACGCGTCGCCTTGTGCTCGGCGTTGATTGTATCGGCCTGCCCGGCCTTCGCCGCTGCCTCCCCGGCCACGCGATCGGCCTCGGCGTGGAGCTCGGCGAGTGCCGGGTCGATGTCGCTTGCCGAGACCTCCAGGCGCTTGGCGTCATCGCCCGCTGCCTCCCGGCTCAGGACGTTGAGCAGCGCATTGGGGCTGCCGCTTGCGAAGGCGGAGAGGATCTTGCGGTCGCGATCGCTTGCCACCGGCAGCAGATCGGCGTCGAGGCGCAGCGCGCGCTGGTTGGTCGTCGCACCGAGCTCGGCACAGAGACTGGCGTAGAGCTCAACGGGTGCGAGCGAGTACGGCGTAAAAGTCCCATAGTCGGGATCAAGCGAGGGGGTGGGCAGGAGGCTTGCCAGGCGCATGAAGCGCGTCGGTGAGGGGCGCTTGTCGACCCAGATGGCGCCGGCGCGCTCGGCGCGCTCGATCAGCCCCTCGGGTGTTCTCTCCGGGTTGCGCTCATCAATGCTCCCCTCGATGCGCCGCGACGCGCTGCGGTCCGGCGTCATCAGGTACTCGGTGAAGGTCTGTCCGTGGGGATGGATGACGAGGAGATACGGACGGTCGGCCGCCATGACTGCCTCCAGGGCGTGATGTTCAGATAATAAATATTTTACCATAAAATAATACAACGGCTGCCCCTCGGTGCTATCATGGAGGCTCGCCCGCACACCCGACGGAGTCCCTCGCATGATCGCCTACCACGGCTCCCCAAGGCGCTTCGCGCGCTTCGACCCGGCCTTCATCGGCAGTGGCGACGGGCTTGCCTGTCGCGGCCACGGCTTTAACGTGACGCTTGATTTCGCGGTCGCCGCCTACTACGCCACCCAGGCCCGGGATGAGGCCTTTGTCTACCAGGTGAGCGTGCCGGAAAAAGACGAGCTGCTCTGCCTCGATGCGCCGATCGACAGCGCGCCGGCGCTCGTCGCCGCACTGCACCGCGCCCTTGGCATTGACCCCGAGGCGGTCTTCGACGCTGCCGCCGAGGACGAGGCGATCTCCATGAGCTATCCCGATGAGCGCGCGCTCGCGATGCTTGGGCGCGTGCTTGTCAGCCGCACCGATGAGAGCGCCTGGGGGGAGCTTGCCGAGTGGTCGCCTGGTTACGACTGGGCGGCGCTTCGCGCAACACTCGAGCGCCACGCGATCGACTTCGACGCCGAGTGCAACACACTCGGTGAACTCTGCGCGGCGGCGCTTGAGCGCCTCGGCTCACCGGGTGCCGTCAACGCCTGGCTCGGCGCGGCCGGCTACCGCGGTACCTACGGCGATGAGCCGCTCAGCGAGGACCCCGATCGGGCAGTCAGTGCGGTCATCTTCGACGCCGGCGACATCACCATCGTCCGGCGCCATGCGGCCAGCGCAGAGGCCGCGCTCTCGCCCTGATCCCCACGCCTCGGGCCTCCCGAAAGCGATTGACTTTTATTATATAACACGTATAATAAATGTTAATTCATCGGGAGATCACGGCATGCGTATAGCGAAGGATCTGGGCGAGATTCGCCACTCCGGCAACATCCACGGCGAGGAGTACACCATCGCGGTCAATGCCGATTCGGTCGCCGTGCTCTCCTCGAAGATCTACTCCCAGCATCGCATCCCGGAGGCCGTGTTGCGGGAGGTTGCCTGCAACGCTATGGACTCCCACATTGCCGCGGGCAAGGCGGATCAGCCGATCTTTGTACAGCTGCCAAGCCCCTTCTCCCCGGTGCTGCGGGTGCGCGATGAGGGCCTCGGCCTTGGCGCCGAGGAGGCGCGTGCGCTCTTTGGCAGCTACTTCGTCTCGCTGACGCGCGAGAGCGAGGCGGGCACCGGGCACTTCGGCCTTGGCTCGAAGTCACCGTTCGCCTACGCCGCTCAGTTCACCGTGATTGCCGTCAAGGACGGCGTCGAGGTGACCTTCCAGGCCTATCTCAATGAGCGCGGCGTGCCGGCGATCACCGAGGTGGGGCGGAGCGCCTCGCCAGCGGCGAACGGCGTCACGGTGGAGATCCCGGTGCAGGTCGAGGATATGGAGTCCTTCGTGCGGGCGGCGGTGCGGGTCTTCCAGCCCTTCGCCGTGCGCCCTGAGATCGATCACGAGGCCTACCAGACGCTCATGGCGGAGGCGGATGCGCACGCCGCTCGCGTGCTGATCGCAGACGGTCCGGGCTACCGCTTGTCGCGCGCGCGCCCGCAGGTCACGGTCGGTGGCGAGAGGCAGCACTACCTCAATCACGACGGTGGCAACACCGTGGTGCTCGGCAATGTGAGCTATCCGCTTGATTTCGAGGTGCTCGCAGAGAAGCGCCCGGACCTCGCGCAGGCAATCGGCTTCCCGCCCGCCAACATTCACAACATGCGCCTCGATCTCGAGATCACTGCGGAGGCGGTGGAGATGGACCCCGCGCGGGAGAACCTCCAGTACTCGCCGCGCACCTGCGAGGTGCTGGTGCGCCGGGTGATCGCCGTGCTCGATGACTACCGCAAGCGCAACCGCCAGCGCTTTGCCACCATGAGCGACTGGGATCGCACGGTGGCGGCGAACGACACCTTCCGCGAGGCGCTCTCCTGGCACGCCCGCGTGCTCGACCTGCCTCGTGATGGCTCGATCGCCGTGGATCGCGGCGTGCTCGCAGACCGGGTTCGGGCCGGCGGCTCGATTCGCCTCTACGGCGTGGGCGTCGATGAGCGCAACAGCAATACCTTTGGCATGACCCGGGTGGCGCCTGGTGGGTCGGGGAAGAACAGGCTTCGCCATGTCCATCCGGACACCCGCACGCTGGTCGTATTGGATAATGGTGGGGGTGCCGTGCGCCGCGCCGTGCGCCATGCGCTCAGGGAGCGGTCGGTGGCAGGCGGGGGCGATCCGAGGCACTACCGTGCGCTGGTGCTGCGCCCGGAGGTCGGTGTCAGCGATCCGCGCTTCGAGGATCTGGCTCGCGAGATGATCACGGCACTTGGCAGCCCCGAGGTCGTGCGCTCGCGCGATCTCTGCAAGGCGCTGCCCGAGGAGTCCCGCGCGTCGGTCGCCCCCCGCAACGAGCGCTTGCGCGCGGCGCTGCGCGTCTTCGCGCCAGGCGCAAGCGCGCCCAGGTCGCTCTATGGCAGGCGGGAGCAGGCGTCGGAGTCCCTTGATGCGCTTCTCAGCGGCGAGAAGCAGATGGCGCTCTTCCACCTCTCGCGCAGGACGCTTGTCTTTGCCGGTGCGCCTGGGAGTGAAGTGGCGCAAGTGCTCGGCGCGCTCGATGCCGAGGCAGTGTACGATCTCCTGGTTCGGCTTGGTCACCGCGATAATATCGTCTGCGTGAACGTCTCCGACGCCGCGCTTGCGAGCCAGGCGGCGGGGCTTATCGACGCGCGGGAGTTTCTCGCCAACGCCTTGCGCAAGATTGGCGGGCTCGATGACGCCGAGCGCGGCGCACTGACGCGCCTCGCCTTGCGCGCGATCCGCCGGCGCGATGCCCAGTCGGTCTGCCGCACAAGGGCCGCAGCCTGCCCCTGGGTCGACTTCACGCGCCCCAGCCATGCCCGCGGCTGGGCGCACGTCGAGGCGGTCTACCGCAGCGCCTTCGGTGCCCTGCCAGAGCCGCTGGCAGGCAATGTCGCGCGGGCAAGTGCCAGCGGCGCTGCTGCGTCGCGTGCGGAGGCCGCACTTGATCGTGCCCGCCGCGGGGCAGCACCGCAGGTACGCGTGCTGGCAGGCCCGCTGGTGCGCGCGCTTGAATTGGTGGCGCAGGGCGCTGATGGGGTTGCGGACACCGAGGCCCTGGTCGCACTCTGCCCGGCCGTGATCGGCCCGATTGCAGCGCGTGCGGCGCGGTGCAGCGTCGCTGCCGGGCCGGGGGTCGACCTCGCCGAGGCCCTCCCCTCCCTCACCCTGGAGAGCTTTCGCGCACTCCTCACCTCTGCGCCCGAGCGACTCGCGCGACTCCTCTACATGGAGGCCTTGATCGGGGCCGAGGTGGATCAGGAGATCGCCGCGGCCGGGGATCGGATCAGCATTCTGCCGAATTAATTGACTTTAATTTAATAGATCGTTATACTTGTAAAGTCAAGGCCCCGTTCGCGCGCGTCGCGCCGGGGCCGGATACGCCACCAGGCAACAGCCCGGGTGGTGATGCCGGCGGATAGCGCCGGTCGCGCCGGCGCAGGGACTGCGAACGCGCAATGATTGCGGGCTGTGGCGATGTCGCCGCCGCTCAATTGGAGACAACCGGAGATGAGTCAGTCCAACCCGAGTACCAATTTCACCAGCTGGTGCGTGCGCACCAGCGAGTCCACCTTCTGGGAGATCAGTGGTGGTGCGCGGGAGGGTGCCGGGGGGTCGATCCTGGCCGCCCACGCCGTCCTCGTCGAGGGCGTCTACCCGGCCGAGGCGGCGCGCAACCATGGGGTCAGTCGCCAGGCGGTGGATATCGCCCTGGGGCGCTTTCTTGATCGTGCGGCCCGCGAGGGCGTCTTGGTTGACTACACGCTGCGCCTTGGCGGGCGTGCCCCGGCCGCGCTCGCCCGTGCCTTCGGGGTGTCGCTTGCCGCCTGCCGCCATCTGCCAACCGAACACCTGCCCGAGACGCTGGTTGCCCTGCATGATCTTGAGGCCTGTCGCGGTGCGATCTGCGACGCCGAGTCGCTGCTGCTCGCGATGCCCCGCGCCCATGAGCGCCTGGATCTTGTCGCCGATGCGCTCGGCGGGCTCGATGTGGGCGCGCTTGCCGTGCGCCAGCATGCGCTGCTTGCCGAGATGGCGCTGGTGAGCCGCGTTGGCTACATCAGCTTCCGCGCCCCGGCGATGACCGCGGCCGACATCAAGCTTCGGCTTCGCGGCGTGCCGGCACGCGCGATCAAGGTGCGCGGGCCGCGCCGGCATAGTCCCGGCACCCGTATTGTCATGCGCTATGACATCCGCCTCGGCGAGGCGGTGGTGGCCGAGTATGCGCAGCTGATGGGGCTCTCGCGCTTTGGCGTCGAGGCGCTCTGCGGCGCGCTCGGTGATGAGGAGTCCGGGCCGACCGCCGATCTTTGGCGGGCGCGCACGCTGCTTCGCCGCTACGCCTGCGTGGACCCTTCCCGGGTGTCGCAGACCGTGCGGGTCGCCCCTGCTGATGCCGATGCCTTCGTCGCGGCCGAGACGGCTGCGGGCAGTGTTGTCTTCAGTCACCGCTATGGCGGCGAGGTGTACGATCCGAAGACTGTGCTGAGCGCGCTGAAGACGCTACCCAAGCGCGGCGGCAAGATGCCCCGCTCGGCGGCCCCGGCGGTGGATGTGCTCGCCGGCGGCCACGCCTACAGCGAGGCGGGAGAGACCCACGGGGTGATGCGCCGGGCGATCGAGATGTTTGTCGATCGGCTGCGGGCCACGCTCGAGGAGCGCGGCGCGCCCACCTACCGGCTCTTCGAGGTGCGCCGGGCGCAACCACTGAGGGAGGCTGCCTGAGGGCAGCCCCTGTCACCAGACGCCGGCGCGCCTTGCGCCGGCGCTTTGCCTTGTGGGCACGCCCCGCAAGAGAGGGTGCAAGACCATGAACGATGACCAGGATCCAGGTGCCGTGCGCCTGCGTGAGGATAGCGCGCAGGATGCGCAGGACACGCAGCTCATTGCCAATGTGCTACGCAACATGCCGATTGCCTGTCCCGCCGCGCCAGGTGACACCAGGCCGTTCTGGTGGCGAGTGAGCCGGCTCTTTGCGATTGGCTCAACCCGCACCCAGGCGCTTTGCCTGCGTTTTGGCATCGATCCGGAGACAGGCCGTCCCCGCGAGGGCTGATCCTCGCGTGGGGCAGCGCCCTGTCCGCTTCGATGTCCGCTTGATTCTGCCCCGCCAGGTGGCCTGGAGATTCGCGCTTGGCGTTTTGCCGCCGACCTGGTGGCCACTACCATGGCCGCCTCCTCGCGCCTGCCTGGAGGGCCTCTGCCCGCGGAGCGCCCGGCGTGTCCGGCAGGCTTCTTATTATTTTATGGCATATAAAATAAGCGTCATTCAAGGCACGCCCTGCCCGCGCCGCCTGGCGCCGTCGCTGCCGCGATCCCGGGTGCAGAAATAAATGTTGACAATTAATTGAAGCGTTATTATATTGTCGCCTGACCTGACAAGCCCGGCCGTGGGGTCGGGATGATCAATGACCCGTTATGAGGAGTGCAACATGAGAAGCATCGACGATCACGCCAGTGAGCTTGAGCAGTTTGACCGCGACCTGGCGCTGTCCCGGCGCAAGCCCGAGGGCCCGAAGGCGATGGGTGCCTGCCTGTACTGCCTGGAGCCGCTTGATACCGAGCGTCGCTGGTGCGATGCCGACTGCCGCGATCACTGGGAGTGCGAGGAGCAGGAGAGCGCGCAGCGCGAGCGCATGCGCCGCGCCTCCATGGTGGCCTGAGTCCCACCACGGGCTGCCACCCGCCGTCTCGCCGTCAAAAGCGCCCGGGTATCGTGCCCGGGTGCGGCATCCGTTGCTTGACTTTTTAAATAATTCATGGCATAATAAAGGCTCAATCAGACAGTCGGAGTCACTGCCCATGTCGAGCCTTGCGCTGATCGAGTCTGCCGGTGAGAAGACCCCCCGCGACTACCAGGAGCGATCCGTCGAGGCGGTCTGTCGCTACCTGCGCGAGGGCTTTCGCCGCATTCTGGTGAAGCAGCCGACCGGCACCGGCAAGACCTTTACCTCCAAGCTCCTGATGCTCTCGGTGGGGCTTCGCGAGGCGCTCGGCATCGAGGCCTCGGCGGAGCGTCGGCTGCGGGTGCTGTTCATCTCCCACCGCGCCCGGCTGAACCGCCAGGCCGCCGCCGAGTACGCCGGTCTTGCCTCGGTTGAGCTCATTACGCAGAGCGCTTTCGCCGATATCCCCCCCGCCGTGCTTGAGGCGGGATGGGACGTGACGCTGATCGATGAGGCGCATCACGAGGCGATGATGTCGATGCAGCTTTTGCTCGACCGCCTGGTGCACACGCCGATCATCGGCCTGACCGCCGATGATGACCGGGGTGATGGCTTCCTCGTGAAATTCGAGCGGGTGGTGGTGCCGATCAGCGAGCGTGAGGCCGCGCGCCGTGGCTTTATTGAGCGCGCCGGTGTCAACACCGTGCTCGACCATGGCGGCAGCGACAAGAGTGCCCTTGCCATCGCGCTGGTGCGCGAATACCACCGGCACATGGGCAACACCATTGTCTTTTTCCGCACCGAGGCGGAGTGTCAGCGCCTTGCCGGGGAAATGCGCTCGCTTGGCCTGAGCCATGCGGTGCTGACCAGCGAGGTCGACGAGGCGGGCATGGACGCAGCGCTTGAGCGGCTTGCGAGCGGCGAGATCCAGTTCCTGCTGAACTGCATGCGTATCGGCGAGGGCATCGACTGTCGCAACGTCACCGACGTGTTGCTGATGCGCCAGTTCGCAAGCCGTGCCGAGAAAAAGCAGTTCATCGGGCGGGCGATCCGTAACGACAGTCCCTGCGCGGCCTGGGAGCTTCAGAACCCCATCATCGACTCGGTTGCCGCCAAGGACTGTGTCGGGATGACCAAATACGAGCGGCTGATCTACCTGCGCGACGGGCGCTGGCACGAGACGCTTCTGAGCGGCGAGGATGCCACCTGGGGGCAGATGGCGCATCTTCGTGAGCGCCCGGATCAGCCGCGCCCCGAGGCCTGCGACGACGTGCCCTGCCGCTTGCGCAGGATCGGTGGTGGTGCGCTCAGCGCCACGGCGGCAGGCATCAACACCAATACCGACCCGATGGAGAGCGTCATCCGTGCCGCGCGCAGCCTCGAGCGCGCCGACCAACTCTCGCTCTTCGGCGAGGCGGACACCGACACCGACCACCAGGGCGGGCGGATCGCCGCCTGAGCACCTTGCGCCAACTCCCCGGCAGGCGAGCAACCCTGCCTGCCGGGATTGACTTCTAATTCATTTCCTGTATAATAAAAGACATTCCCCGGCAGTGGAGTCAGCCCCCATGCTCGTCTTCGATCTCTCTTTGATGCGCGCCGTTCACGTCTTTATCACCAAGGTCACGCAGGACTTCGTCTATGTGACCAGTGCCGCCGATGGCGCGCCCTATGCCCCTGCCGGCAGCGAGCCGGGGAGCCACCATGGCCTGCCGGTGAGCCGGGTGCGGATTCCCCCAACGGTGGCCCAGGACTTCTCGCGCTATAACCCGGTGCGTGAGTTCGTTGCGCCGCGTCTTGCCTCGCTCAACTACTACGGCGATCACATCGTCTCGCTGGAGTTGCAGCACTTCGATCTGGAGGCGCAGTGCTTTGCGCCGCCCGAGTCCTGGCAGGGCATGTACGAGAGCCGCATCAATACGCTTGGCGCACTGATCGGCAGCCACACGGCCTACATCAACGGCCTTGAGATCATCTGGCAGGATGAGCGCGATGACGGCGAGGGCTACGCGCTCGGTGGCTCCGGTCGCCTCTCGCTGGTCCCGGTGCGCGGGGTTCGCCTCGATCACCTGGCGACCACGGCGCGCCAGCGTTACTTCGCCAAGATGGTATCCCGCCGCATGACGGGTGCGCGGGGCGCAGGCGCTCGCAGGCGCAGCGCGGGTGCGCCTGCGAGCGAGCGCGCCACCCAGGTCTCCGCCATCGAGGCGGAGGTCGTGCCGCTTGAGCATGGCCGGGTGCTTGCCTATACGGCGGCACCGGGGATCACCGTCTTCTCCCCGCTCCTCCAGCGCTCGAAGTCTGAGATCGCTGGCGGCAATCCGGCCTCGGGCACCGACCAGGTGAAGGCCGTCTTCGCGCTCTCATCAGGCGACGACCCCTGCTACCCCAACATCGAGTTCGTGCTCCACGCCGCACGCACCGTGGGCGCGCTCTACGGCCACGAGGCGGCGGACTTTCTCGACATCCCACGGGTGATCGAGCAGACCGGCGAGGTCAACCTGAAGTCGATTGCCCGCAGCAGTCGCCTGTCGGTGCCGGTCGCCCATCTGCCGATGCTCGACTGCCTTGCGTGGGTGTTCGGCCACGTCCACCGCGAGCGCGACCTTGACGCGCAGCGGGCGCTCTCGCGGATGTTCCGCTTCATCCTGCGACAGGGCATGGTCCGCGCCTCGCAGGTCGCCGCTCCGCGCCGTGCCGGGGCCGAGGATGCCGCGCTGCCGATGGTGCGCTACCAGGCGCGCCCGGTTGCGGCCTGAGCCGTCGCGAAGTGCCTGCCGCAGGTCGCGGCAGGCACGCGAGAAAGACAGAAAGTGATTGACTTTTTATTTATAACCAGTATAATAATAACTGTTCCCCGTCGCGAAAAGAGAGCCACCCCCATGCGCTTTGAACTGATTCGCAAGGCCCGTGTCAGCGCCTCCCGTGTCCTCGCCGAGTCCGGCGAGCCGTGCCTGCACATCGTCATCGATGGTCGCATCGAGCACACCTTCGGTGAGCGCTCGCGGGAGACCGCACGGCTCTACGCGATGGACCTTGCCACCATTGAGCGGGTGTTCACCGGTGGTACCTACTTCATCTACGAGGGTGCGCTGGTGGACTACCAGCTTGGCGACTATCGCGGCTTCATCCACAGCGAGGAGGCCATCGACACGCTGGCAGGCCTCATTGGTGTCGAGACGCCCGGCAGGGGCGCACGGCGCGCCGTGAACGGGCTTGTGAACCGCACCTTCTCGCGGCACACCAACGGCTTTTTCCTTGGTGGTCCGGCTGACGAGTTCGCGCTCGACATCCCCGCGCTTGGCGGTGATGCGGGTCGCTTCAGCAATCGCCTGTACCTGCGCTGGTCGCCGTTTTCCGAGCGGGTGCAGACCGCGCTGCACGTCGAGCGCCTGATCTGCCTGAACGGCATGGTGGGCATGGCCGAGGCGATCAGCTACGAGACGCCGATTGTCAGCGGCTGGCAGGAAAATCTCGATGTCGCGATGACGCGGCTCAAGCCGCAGATCAACGAGACGCTGGAGTCGCGTTTCCTTGAAATGAACGAGGTTCGCGCCTCGGTCCGCGATGTGCTCGCCGCCGATGATCTGCTCGCGCGGCGCATCCGCGAGGCGAGCGCGAGCGATGACCTCGCCGCCGCCGATCTGCTGGTGCGCCTGCGCGATCACGTCGACCCGCGCCGCCACCTGGCTGCCTATTATGGCGAGTCGGTCTTCAGCGACCGCAGGCTTGCCGAGAAGGCCCCGGCCCACACCAGCCTCTACGATGTCTTCAACATCGTCACCGAGGCGGTGAGCCACAGTGTCGATGCCGGTGGCGAGAACGCCAACGATGCGGCGTTGAACGCCCTTGCCAACCGGCTGGTGTTTGACTCCATGAACGCCAAGCACGTGAGCGCCTCGGTGCCGCGCTCGCAGGACTCCGACCCCGAGCGTGCCTTCTTCGGCAAGCGCGACTAGACGACCAGATAGGCGCACGGCATCCCGCCGTGCGCCCCGACCGACGGAGATGCGCCCCATGGATAACCTGCCCCGCAAGCTTGAGTCGCTGAGTGCGCTGTCCGTCGCGCTCGACGCTGGCATCGTCTGCCTGGTGGACGACACCGGGGAGGGGGTGCGCTACGCGAACCTGACCCGCGCGCCTGCGCTCCTCCAGGGCCTCGCCGGCGTCAGCGCTGATGGCCTTTCGCCTGTCGATGAGCACACCTCGCCGGCGAGCGCGATCCACGCCTATGATCTCGTGCGCGGTGACGTGGTGGCGCTTGAGGCGACCCTCTTTCACGGCCTTGCCGTCGCCGTCGCGCGCGTTGGCGAGCGCCCCGAGGAGGTCATGCCGCGCAAGCTCGGCGATGCGGATGCGACCGTGGTCTCGGTCGATGGGGGTCATCCGGCGCGGCTTTTGATCGACACCGGTCACGCCGAGCGCCCCTATCTCTACCTGATCGAGCACGGTGACATGGTGCGCACCGTGCAGGTCGATGCCGAAGGCCGCGATGGCGCTGGCATCCGCCAGGTGCGCGTGGTGCAGACCACCCCCGACAAGGTGGTGGGCCATGGCCTGCTCTACCTCTGCGAGCAGGCCGCGCCGATTTTCGTCGCCGAGGATGTCGCCGCAGGACTTGGCAGGGTCGAGGGCGAGATAAAGGCGGTCTGCCTGCCCGTCTCCCACGTGGTCTGCTTTGGGGGCGAGCGCTCCATTATCGTTGATGAAACCCTGGGAGGTGGCGCATGAGCGCGGTCGCAATCGAGTTCGGTATTGAGGAGCAGGGCGAGGGCGTGAAGAGCGTGGTGGCGCGCCTTGAAAACCCGCTCGGCGTGCCCGAGTCCCACGCCGCCATGCGCTTTGCGCGCCTGGGTGTGCGGCTCTGCCAGGAGCTTCTTGACGCAATGGCCCTCGATGGCCCGGTTCACCGGGACTGCCAGGGGCGTCCATCGGCTTCTACCCGCAGGGCGTCAGCCCGCTCGATGACGAAGCGGATGATGAGACGGACACTTGCGCCGCCGAGCCGACCCTGGATGACTACGAACGCGCCCCGCGTGTGCTCTCGCTCTCGCTTGATGTGCGCGGCGCGGATCGGCGCATCGGCGGACTTGCAAGCCCAGGCGTGGTGCTCGCCCAGGAGGTCTACGCCCTCCTTGAGGAGGCGATCAGGCGCTCAACGCTGCCCGCTTGAGCGCGGCAGCGGACAAGCCCCGCAAGCATCGACTGCGGGGGTTGATCCCGAGACGACGACAGCAACATCGGCCCTTAATCCTGCATCACTGGAGCGCGCAGGGCATGGTGCGGGTCACGACTCCGCTGTCGGGGTCATCAGGCGCAGGGTCTCGCGGAGTGCCCCCGGGGCGTTGGCGCGCACGCCAACCCCGAGCAGGTAGCCGAGCTCGACCAGCGTGACCAGGGTGCCGATCGGATCCTCGGACTCCCGGGCCTTATCGGGCAGCGCGCCGGGGCGCAGGTAGTCTGGCAGCGTCACGCCGGAGCGCTCGATCTCCCCTCGCATTGCCTGCATGAGCTCGTCGCGGAATGTAACGCGCTTTAGCTCCATCGCGAGAAGCTTGTCGATGGTAGCGAGGCAACTCGGGCTGCCGTGGCGCTCGGGGTTGACCCCCGGTGCGCTTCTCTCCGCCAGGCGCTCACGCAGCCGTGCACTTGCTTCGACGTTCATCTCCATGGGGCGAGAGCCTCCTGTTGCGGGCAGCCGACAGCATCTGCCACCCGGGTTTTGAGTATGGTATATTAATTACCACTTAATTAAAACAAACCCTGTGGGACATGCTGATGGCTGACGACCAGGACGGGAGCGGACATCGCGCACCGTGGGGGGTGCGTCAGCGTCTCGACCAGTTGCCCGACATCACCCAGGGGGAGGCCGCGGAGGTTATCCAGGCGGCGGTGACCTGGTTGGCGAGGTCAACGATCTGCTTGCGCTACTTGAGATGCTCGAGGACGCCGGGCTCGCGATCCCCAGCCTGGGCGATCGCGCCGCGATTGCGGCGAAGAAGGCCCGCGTCGAGCGTTTCCTGCGCTACTCCGCGGAGCTCGGCCGGCTGTCGCCGGCCGCACCCCGGGACGCCTGATCAGTCCTCTTCGGCGTCGTCCCCAGCAAGGTAGGCGCGCGCACGGGCCTGCGCCTCGGCGATCTCCTCTGGCGTCATGGCGATGAGCAACTGGTCGCGCAGCGTAGCTGCGCCGTCCTCCTCGCTCGCCGCGGCGAGGTTCGCCCACTTGTGCGCCATCACCAGGCTCTGCTCCACGCCCGCGCCCAGTTTGTAGAACTGTGCCAGCAAATACTGCGCTCTCGCATCCTCCGCCTTTGCTGCCCGCCGTAGCCACCGCGTGGCCTCGCCGAAATCCTGCAGGACACCCTCCCCCCGCACGTAGTAGTGTGCGAGATCGTGCATGGCTTGCCGATGGCCGCGCTCGGCCGCTTCGCGCAGCAGTGCAAGCCCACGCGGCATATCACGCTCGACGCCGATGCCATCAGTGTGGAGGGTCGCAAACTCCCGCACGAGATCAAGGGGCGCGCCGGGGGCCTCGGCGAATGGCGCGATGAGGTCTGCCATCTCCGCCGGATCCTGCCCGATATCCTCCCCCCTCTTCAGCAGCGCCACCAGTCTGAACGCGCCCCATCCGCTGCCCTGCTCAACGGCAAGACGCAGCCAGTGCGCCGCACGCACATTGTCGATGGAAAGCCCCGGGGCGTCGGCGAACATGTAAAGATCGGCGATCTCATCGAGGAGGATGAGCCGGCTTCGCAACGGCAGGATGTTGCCCTCGGCCGCGCGCTCAAGCCAGCCGAGCGCCTCCTGCGCCTCGTCTGCGCCTTGCGCCTCCTCGAGCAGCCGGCTGCCAAGGGCCCAGGCGCAGAGCGCACTTCCAAGTGCCGCCGACTCTCTCCAGTAGCCATACCCGCGCTCAGCGTCCATCTCGACATACTCGCCCTCAAGGTAGAGCGCGCCCAGACGGCGCAGCGCGGCTCGCTCCCCGGCAGCCGCTGCGCGCTCAAGCAGGCGAAGCCCGGACGCGATCTCCTCGTCGCCCGGCGCACTCGCACCGGCCCCAAGGCGCCTCAGGCCGGGGCGAGGTGGCAGATAGTGGTAGTGCAGGAAATACGCGGCGAAGGCACGCTCCTCGTCGGCCGCCTCGCGCAGCCAGGCGACCAGCGCCTGCGGATCATCCCGCGAGCGCCCCATCTCCTGGCGCACCCGCGGATCATCTCTCTCGCGCGGCATCCAAAGCCCCCCTGAGAGAATGCTCTCCGCCTGCACATACCCGGCCGCATAGGCCCTGGCAAGCCAGCCAAGCCCCGTGTAGACGTCTCCCGGGCCTTCCGCGGAACGAAACATCCGCCGGTGCACGCCCACCATCGCCTCGACATCCCCGGCCTCGGCGCGCTCAATGGCCTCACCCATCGACCCCTGCGCCGCAGCGCTCCCGAGACCGGCGCCAAGCGCCAGGGCCGCAAGTGCCACCGTATGCTGCCACCGCCATCCACCCTGTTTCATTGCCCACCCCCGTCATTATCATTCATCCGATGCTGAGCTTACACCATCCTGCCAACGCCGCCACCACCGGCCCGCAGCTTGACAAGGACGCATCATGGTTTTATAATCATTAAATTAAATTATACCCTCACCAACAGCGCCTTCTCGCGCCCGGGTGGATCTGGATGAAGCAGGCCGAGCAGCGCTCGCTCTTTGAGCACGCCGTGATTGAGGGGATCGCGGCGAGTGGCACCACGGCGGGCACCCACTCGCACGTGGCGGATGCGCTCGCACTCCCCGAGGGCGAGGTGTCGCGCCGCGTCGAGGCAGGCGAGAGCGGGCCTGTCAACGCGTTCAAGCGCCGCGTGCGCTGGATGCAGCAGACCCTGAAGCAGCACGGGCTGGTGCGAAACACCCGGCGCGGGCACTGGGAGCTGACCGGGCGCGGGCGCAGGAGCCTGGCGCTGATCCGTGGCGGTCACATGCGCATTGCCTGCATGAGCTCGTCGCGGAAGGTAACCCTCTTTATCTCCATCGCGAGGAGCTTGTCGATGGCGGCGAGGCAACTCGGGCTGGGGCCGACCCCCGGTGCGCTTCTCTCCGCCAGGCGCTCACGCAGCAGGGCACTTGCTTCGACGTTCATTTCCATGGGGGAGCGGGCCTCCTGTTGCGGGTAGCCGACAGCATCTGCCACCCGGGTTTTGCATGTGGTATATTAATTAACACTTAATTAAAGAAAACCCTGTGGGACATGATGATGGCTGACGACCAGGACGGGAGCGGACACCGTGCGCCGTGGGTGGGGCACCCATGATCACGCGACCGGTGCTGCGCTACCACGGCGGCAAGTGGCGTCTTGCGCCGTGGATCATCGATCATCTCCCGCCCCACCGCGCGTACGTCGAGCCCTACGGCGGTGCTGCCTCCGTGCTGCTGCGAAAGGAACGGAGCTATGCGGAGGTCTATAACGACCTTGCAGGCGGCATTGTCAATGTGTTCCGGGTGCTAAGGGACGCCGATCTCGCCGCTTCGCTTGAGCGTGCCCTGCGGCTGACGCCTTTCTCCAGGCGGGAGTTCGAGGACACCTACGGGCCGACGCCCGCAGATCCGGTGGAGTGGGCGCGGCAGACCATCTTCCGCTCCATGGCGGGCTTCGGGAGCGCGGCCGCCACCGAGGGCTACAGAACCGGATTCCGGAGCAACAGCAGCAGGAGCGGCACGACGCCGGCCCATGACTGGCAGAGATACCCCGAGAAGGTGGCTGCGTTCACCGAGCGGCTGCGCGGGGTTGTGATCGAGAGCCGCCCGGCGATTGAGGTCATGCAGCAGCACGATGGCATCGACACGCTGCACTACGTTGACCCGCCTTACCCGCACGGTACCCGCAGGTCCGCGAATCGCTACAATCATGCCTACGAGCACGAGATGTGCGACGACGCGCACCGCGCGCTGGGAGAGGCGCTGCGTGGGCTCAAGGGCATGATTGTGCTCTCTGGCTACCCCTGCGATCTTTACGACCAGGAACTCTTCCCTGACTGGAGGCGGATCACGCGCCGCGCGCTGGCCGACGGCGCGCGCGAGCGCACCGAGGTGCTCTGGCTGAACGCGCCGGCTGCGGCCCACATCCGCCAGCAGGATCTCTTCCGCGCCCTGCCCCGCCCCGCCTGAGCGGTCAATCGCGCTCAGGGCGCGGGCGCAGCCTCGGGCTGAGCGAAGCGTCGCTCCGCCCCCTGCTCGATGTTCGCCGCCAACACGGGCCTGCCCGTCAGCACGCTGATCACCTGGCGGGAATCAAAGACACGGTACTCGGTGTCCAGCGCGGTCACGCCATTGCCGCCATGAATGGCGCCGTCGCAGCCGACCGCTGCGAGTGCACGAACGGCCTCCCCATCATCGAGCACCACATAGGCGTCGAGGTAGAGCTCGTCGATCGCCTGCGGGCGCAGGGCAAGGAGCTCCTCGACGCTGCCGAAGGCACTGTCGAAATTCTCAAGCCAGTTGCCGGTGTCGATGATGTGCTCGGCATGGCGCAGTGCGATCTCGATCGTCGCAGCCTGGCCCAGCGCCCGGCGCACCAGCACCAGGTCGAGGTAGGGGTCGTCGGGGTCGTTCATGATCGGATTTTTGATCGACAGGAACGCCGGCAGCACCCGCGCTGCACCCACCCGGTCGTTGCGATTGTTCGGCTGGCACGCATAGACGCCTGCCGCCTCGCGCGAGCCAAAGCTGATCGAGGGCAGGCGCGTCTCAAGCCAGGCGCCGCTCGCCCCGTGCTCGCCACGGTAGGCGATCACCGGCAGGCCGTCCGGGTGGGTGGCCTTCGTGCCGGCGAGCATTACGCGCGCGGCATGCGTCAGTCGCGCGAGCGCCTTGCCGCGCTCAATGCCCGGGTGGTGGTGTGTTCGCTCGCGCAGTGCCTCAATCGACGCCATGCCGGCTCCAGTCAGTCGTTAATATGATAATAATTATATCATGGCAGTTCGGGGTCGCCGTGCGCGGTGATGGCTCTCACGACCGGCTGTCGCCTATACTGTCGCCATGACAAGTCTCACCCTTCATCTCCAACCGGACGACTTCAGCGGCCTGCTCGCGCGCTACCGCGAGGGCGGGATCAGCGAGGGCGTCGCCGAGGCGATCGAGGCGGCCTTTACGCGCCAGCTCCGGGGCGCGTTCGGCGCGGTGCTGATCGACAGCCGACTGACGCTCTGGCCGGACCCCCATGCGACTGTGCGCGGGATCGTCTTTGACGGGCCGATGCACGTCTCCGCGCTGGATCTCACGATTGATCTTGCCCGCGGCACCCCGCCGATCGATGCGGTGCGCTTTGCCCCGCCCCTGGTGAGCGGCTACGCCCGCAATGGCGCTGTCCAGAGCGTGGAGCCGCGCCTTCGCAGCCAGTCCATGGCGCGGCGTGAGCGCTACCGTGTGCGCCAGGGCTCGCTGCTCATCCCGCACACGGCCTTTGGCTTCCGGGCGGCCGACGTGCGCGAGTGCACCTGCCCGGTGCACTACCTGCGCCCGGATCTCAGCCAGGGCGAGACGCTCAGGCGCTACCTGTGCTGGATCTGCTCGTGTTGCGCCAGGCGCTATCGCTGCAGCTGCGCCGAGGGGGCGGCCGAGTACTATGCAGCGAGGCTTCACCGCGCACCGGCGGTGGATCCCGCCTCGATCACCCCTCGCGACGGGATCTGTCACCTGTGTCGGGAGATTCCCTCGACCAGGACATATATCTCGCCGATGTACGGCGGCCCGGTGCGCCAGCACTACATGCCCTATATCAGCGAGCAGGCCTATCGCGACGGCGTCGACTTGCGCGAAGCGGAGAACCGGGTGCGCGAGCGACTCGGGGTGCCGCGGATTGGTGAGGCCTGGGTCAGCGAGACAGCGCTCTACTGGCTGTTGCGCGCGATCTACCCCGATGAGGTGATCGAGCGCGAGGCAAGTCCCGCGTGGCTTGGCCGCCAGCGCCTGGATATCTACTTCCCCGAGCTCGGCGTGGCGGTGGAGTACCAGGGCGAGCAGCACACGCGGGCGGTCGAGCGCTTTGGGGGCGAGGCGGGGTTTGCTCGCACGCGCGAGCGCGATCGGGAGAAGCGGCGCAAGGCCCGGGCAGCAGGGGTGGTTCTGGTCGAGTTCCGCCACGACGAGACGCTCACCGAGGCGCGTGTGGAGCGCCGCCTTGCGCGCGCCTTCAGCGCGGCGAGGCGGGCGCGCAGGACTAGCCGTCGGGATTGAAGCGGAAGGTGGTGCGCGCAAGGCCCGAGCGGTCGAACTCGGCGCGATCTTCGGGCACCGGCAACGGGCTTGCACGACGGATCGCCTGCTCGACCGAGCGGTCGAATGCCGCATCGCCGCTGCCACCGACCACCTCGACCGAGACAACGCTGCCAGTTGGCATGACGTTGACCCGCACATCGCTGCTCAACCCCGTTATATCCCCCGGCGGTCGGGTCCAGGCGTTGCGCACCCGCTCGGCCCAGAGGCTTACGTAGCGAGCCCGAAGCGCAGCCACGTCAGCATCCGGCGTGCCCGCCGCCTCCCGCGCCCAGTGCTCTTCAAGGTTGCAGGCCTCGACCACCTCTGCAATGGCGACCGCCGAGCCGGCCAGGGTGAACTCCGAGACATAGCGCCCGAGCGGGGTGCTTATCTCGACGCGCACCCGCTCGGCCCTGGCAAGGCCGCGCAGCAACTCCTCCTCCGGCCCGATGGTGGCGCCGCGCCCGTCTCGTGCGCCGTAGGACGACCAGGCGACGGCCGGCTCATCATCGAGGCGGATGCGCACGTTCGTGCGCGGCTCACCGATGAACTGCGGGTATCGGATCTGGACGTTGGAATAGGCGCCGCAGCTCACCCAGAGCATGGGGCGCACCCAGTCAGCGGTTGGCCCCATGGCCTCGCGCGCCTGGATGCGCGCGGCGACGACCTCGGTGTCGTCCATGAGGTCGGTTGTGCGCTCCACCACCCAGCGGCTGTCGGCTGCCGCCGCGCTGCCTGGGGCGAGCAGCAGCGCCGCAAGGGCGATCGCCGCCCGAACGCCGAACCGCGGTCCACCCGGGGTGTTGGTTATTGTCTTGTCATGCCCCATGACCGAAGCATAGGGGCAAGTGTCGGCAAAGGCTAGTCCCCGGCCTCGGCCCAGGCCTCGGCCTCGGTGATCTGCGCCTCGGTGAGTGTCGCGCCGAGCGCCTCGCGCTCGGCACTCGCCTCACTCGCCCCGCCCGCAATCGCCCGGGTCATCCAGCCGTAGGCGCGCACGGGATCGGCGCCCACGCCGCGCCCCTCGGCGTAGAGCTTGGCGAGATCGAGTGCGGCATAGGCGTCCCCCTGCTCGGCGGCCTGGCGAAACCAGTGCGCTGCGGCGGTGAAGTCCTGTTCGACGCCCTCGCCCTCCTCGTAGAGCACGGCGAGGTTGTACATGGCATCGAGAATACCGCCCTCGGCCGCCTTCCGATACCAGCGTGCGGCCTCTACAAGGTCCTGCTCGACGCCCTCGCCGAAGTCGTACTGCGCGGCGAGATTGTACTGTGCCTCGTGGTGGCCGGCAGCGGCGGCCTGGTGATAGAGCGCGTGGGCACGCCCCGGATCGGCCTCCCCATTGAGGCCCTCGGCGTAGGCGATGGCGAGGTTGTAGAGACCCATCGGCTCGCCCTGCTCGGCGGCGGCACGGAAGAGCGAGAGACCGCCCTCGATGTCCGGCTCGCCACCGTAGCCATAGGCAAGTAGATAGCCAAGCTGGGCCTTCGCCGCCGCATCGCCCTGCTCGGCTGCGAGCGAGAAGTAGTGGCGCGCCGCCACGTGGTCCTGCTCGACCGCCTCGCCGACGCCATAGAGCCAGCCGAGGGTCTCCTGAGCGGGGGCATTGCCGGCGCGCGCGGCGCGCTCAAGCCAGTGGACGGCCTGCTCGGGATCGGGATCGATGCCCATCCCGTCGAGGAAGATGAACCCGAGCACGAGCTTGGCACGCTCATGGCCCTGGCCTGCGGCCGCCTCGAAGAGGGCGACGGCGCGCTCTGCATCGCTTTCCACATCGCGGCCACTATGGTAGTGCGCGCCAAGCCGGAACTGCGCCTCGGCATCGCCCTCGGCGGCCCGGTCCGTGAGTGACTCGATGTCGGTCGGCTCGGCGATGAGCGTGGTGGCAATGAACAGCAGTCCAGCGGCTAGCAAGCGAACGGTCATGGTCTTCCCCCTTGTGTATTATCCCCGAGTCTGCCCCATCCGACAGCCGGCGTCGTGGAAGTGGTCACAAAACCGCAGCCTCGCCATGCTCAAGCATGGCGTGATCCCCCACCCCAGGCTGTTTGCGCCAGATAAGTCAACGCCCGCGACTCTTCAAGGCCGCGGGCGTTGTCCGGTGTTGGTGCGCTCGGCGAGACTCGAACTCGCACAGCTTTCGCCACTGCCCCCTCAAGACAGCGTGTCTACCAGTTCCACCACGAGCGCGTGGTTTTGCTCTCTCCGCCCGCTGCCTTACGGCGCGGGTGTTGGTTCAGGCTCGGGCTTGCCTCCGGTGCCGCCGAAGTGGCGCTCCGCCACGAGATACTCGCGCAGAATCGGCGTGATCAGGCGCTGGATCCCATCGGTACGCCGGCCGCTCATGAAATAGGCGGCCACGTCACCGCTGGCAATGCCCTTCTCGCGCTGGATGCGCCCGATCATCGCGTCGATGCCATCATCAATGGCGGCTCGAATCAGCGCTTCATCGTTCATGGGGCCTCCAGCATGTTGAGGCTTGCATTATACGGACCTAATATATATTGTCAATATTTAATTGAATCTCGCCGGGCCGTCAAAGATGCGGTCAAGCACGCGCTCCCGGTCCTGTGCAGACATCCTGCCCCAACGCATGATCTCATCCGTCGTGCGCTTGCAGGCGATGCAGATTCCGCCGCCAAGCGCGCAGACCTGCACGCAGGGGGAGTTCGCCTGGGGCGTGACCGGGTCGTTGTCACTGGCTGCGGGCGCGCCGCCGTCGACCCCGCGCCTAGCGTCCACGCCTGCCCTCATAGGCCTGCACGCTTAATAGCGACACGCCGCGGGCGCGGCGGCCCATGCGGGCGAGCGTGCTTTCGACTGCCGCCGCAAGCGCCTGCCTGATCGCCGGGCGGCGTGCCTGGAACTCTGACTCTGTCATCATGGTGTTCGTCCTCCATCCAGGGTTCTATTCGGTAACCGCAGTAAAGGGGCATTCGGCACCGAAGAAGAGCGCATGGCGCACCCGGACAGTGAGCCCGGGGGTGGTCGTCGCGCCGAATGCCGCCGTCACGACGGCGAGAGCCCCTGCGGGGCGGGTGGCGCAGGCGGTGGCGCGGAGACTGCGATCGCGTGCCTGGCGCGAAGCTCGCTCTCGGCGTAGTCGCCGCCGATGTGCCCCCAGACCGCATCGGTGTCGATGTTGCGGAACTCGCCCCGCTCATCGCGCTCGAAGGTCTCGACCACAACGGCGTAGACCTCGCCATTGCGCCACTTCGAGTACTCGCTCAGGCGCTGATTGGCGTAGGTGCGCAGCACGTACTCGTTGTTGCGGCCAAGCGTGAAGGCGGCCTGCTCGTCATCCGGCGGGATGTAGATCGCGCATTGCGCCACATCCCACTGCCGATCCGGATAGTTGCGCGTGCCGGCGACGCTGTAGTGCACATTGCCGTGGGCGTAGCGCTCGACCAGGAACACCAGGGTGCCGTCGCGCTGGAGCTCAAGCAGACGCTCATCACGCGCCTGCGCCGAGCGAAACTCCTCGAAGCGCCCCTGGCAGGCGCGATCCCATTCATAGTCCATCGGGTCGTCGTCGTGGGCGAGATAGGAGAGCACGACGCGCCCGTCTGGCGTGACGCCAAGATGCTCGTCCATGTGATCCAATGCATCGTGGCTCCGCGTGAGCGTGATGTCCTTCAGGCCAAGCGCACGATTCGCCTCGCTCCCGGAATAGGTGACCTCTTCCGCCATGGGATGCCTCTCCTTAATTAATTTCCCGTATTTTAACATGGATACCCCAATGGCTGCTCAGTCGTTCCTGCGGCGGATGCGCCTCCCGTCTTTTTCCGGCAGTCCCTCTTCAGTCGCCCAGCGCCGCACGGTATCGACCCCGATGCCGAGGCTCGCCGCGATGTCGCGCAGGGAGAGCGCCGGATCCGCCCAGAGCGCTCGCATGCGCGCGCGCACCTCTGGCGGGTGGGCGCGGGAGTCAACCGGACGCTGCCAGCCGAGCGCCCTGGCGGCGTCGTTCAGGCGGTTCTTGGTGAGCCGCGGGCGGCCTTTCCCGTCGGTACCGAACAGCGATCGGATGTGGCCTGCATTGACCCCATCCTCCCAGAGTGCGCGCGCCTGCGCCCACTCCTGCGCGGTCAGTTTTCGCGTGTTGCGAAGCTCGCGGATCGGACGGAAGCGCTCAGGCCCCTCGCCGGGTGCGGTCAGGCGCTCGCCGACGAGTGCCTCGGCACGCAGGGCATCAGGATCAAGGCTCCAGTAGCGTGCGTAGACCGGCAGGAAGCCTGCCAGGGCCTCCTCGATCGAGAGGCTGCTCATGTAGGCCTCGCCGGCAAGCTCCGCGTAGCTGTCGCAGGCCGACTCGAAGGCGACCCGCAGGCCGAACTGGAGGATCGAAAAGGGCTGGCGATGGAGTGTGTCGCCCTCCCGGTAGCTCGCCAGAAAGGCGTCCCTCACCCGTGGCTTGCGGGCCTTATGCCACGAGACGCCGCGCACGCCGGTGACCCCCAGTGGTCGGCGCCGTTCATCACGCATCGGGACGGTGTATCCTGATGCCGCGATCTGAAAGCGAAAGTCCCCGACTCATTGCCCCTCCTCGTGTGCTCCTGATCAGGCACAGCCTAGCAGCCTGGTGGCGGATGGCATCGAGTTTGGACACATCGCCGGGCGATTGCGAGCGCTCAGGGCTCAGGGCGCGCTCTGTCGCAGCGCTCCCCGTCGCCAAGGTGTGCGGGCCAGTGGCCGGTTGTGTGGGCGCGGAGCATCTCCAGGGTGACGGGACCGCGAAAGCCCTTGTCGCGGAGCGCCTCCGCCGGCCAGGGTTCGCCCTCGATCATCTCGGTGTTTGGCGCGAGGTAGCGCAGCAGCGCCTCGGCGCTCGGGAAGGTGTGCGAGCACCGGTAGCCAAGCCGCTGGGAGAGCCGGACTGCGTGGATGGCGTAGCGCTCGCGCGGTGGGATTGCCTGCAGGAGCCTGATCAGGGGTGAGTCCGGACTTGTTGTGGCCGGGAGCTTCCCGGTTGCCTGGTAGCGCATCATGTCGCGGGGGCGACGGGCCAGGTGGCGCATCATCCTGCTGTTCATGGCATCTCCCGCCCTTCATTCACCGAAGTATTTCCCGGGTTAGACTCCTGTTGCAAGTCTGGCGGCTCATTCCGGCTCCCCGCGATACTGCCGCCCCTTTTTCACGAGCCGCCCGGTGACCGTGTCGAGCCTGTAGTGGTGAGATGTCGGTGTCTTCTGCGAAGAGGCAGAACAGAACCCGGGTCAGGAAGACGTTCAGGGCATGCAGGTCTTCCGGCGTGTCGAGTGCGTTGTCCCGGCGGAGCGTGTCGCAGAGCTTCCCCATCTGCTCGGCCGCCCTGACGTCGGCGTCTCGCTCCGAGTGTGTGCGCGCCGTCTCATACCCTGCGAGCGGCAGGAAGAAGTTGTATTGGCGAGGAAGGTCCTCCAACTGACAGTCCAGGGTCTTGCCCGCCTTCAGGTCAATGGCAAGGACGTCCTGGTAGTTCGTCACCAGGATAAAGCGGATCTGATGCCGCCTGATTGCCTCTGAGTGACGAAGGGCCTCCATCTCCCGAAACGGATCCGCGTCCGCGTCAAGCGGGCGAAAGTAGAGCTTTCGCCGCACGCCGACATCGCCCTCGCGCGTCCCGACATTGTCATTGCCGCCATTGCGAACCCGTGTCAGGGTCGCGCTTGGCGTCTGGTAGGCGGCAAGCAACCCGAAGATGAAGTCATCCCGATCGGCGCCCTGAATAACCGCCTCCAGCGCCTGCATGAGCTTCCCGTGATTGAGCGCCATTCACCCTCCCGATTGAGCGCAGCGGTCTGACCCCGGCGGCCGGCGCACTGTGCTCGCGCCCGTCAGGCCCTCCCGTCGCACGGTTCCGATCACAGAGGATAGCGCCCCACGCCGGCCTTGCTCCAGCCTGCGGCAGACCCAAGGGGCCCGAAATGACCGGGTGGATCGCACGCCCCGTGGAACTGGCTCGACGAAATGGCCTTGACCACAACAAGGGGGAGATCGCGCTCATACAGGCCGAGGCCTCCTACGCGCAGGCCCGGTACGGGATAGCAGTGGCCACTGTGACGGTCAAACCCGCCTATCGGGTAGCGCGTGACGCGAGGGCCGAGCACTCTCCGGATGCTGGCCCCGAGCTCTAGGGCGGGGGCCTGATGCAGCCCGCATCTACCGACGCCGGAGCCGCTCCGCGGGTGTCCAGCCTGCGTCGGACGGGCGGAGCACCTCCGTGAAGCGCCAGGCATTGTTCTGGGTATTGTTTCGCATGGCATTCACCGCCCTGTTGACGGTGGAATACCGCTCGCCCTCGTAGACGATGTGGTCGCTAACAACATCTGCGTACTTGTACACCCTCCGGTGCCTGGTCCGCAGCCGGGTCTTCTCGGGGAGGAAAAGGCCGTCCCAGGTCACCCCCTCGGCCGCGGGTGACACCACCGGATCGCCCTCAGTGCGCTCCAGAAAGGCCTCCACCTGGTCCTCGACGACGGCGTTGGCGGCCTGCCCGTGCCGGCGCATGAGCTCCTGGTAGAGGTCGAGGCGAATCGGTACCGCGACGAACGCGTTGCTCGGGAGAGTGGCCATGGCTGACTCCTGTCTGATCAGAGTGCGTTAAAGCACTCTAAAGCACTTTGATGTGCAGCGAAAGCCCGGCCTGTCGGCGGCGCCTCTGGGCGCAAAGCACACTCATTACGCTACGCGGGGTCTCTTGAGCCAGGCCCTTCCGCGCGAGGGCGAGTTGGTCACGGTGGACGACGTTAGAGCAGTGGCCTGTTGCCCATGACCGGGGTATGACGACGATTCAGGCAACCACCATCCAGGCATTCCCGATCTCGCGCTCGACCACAACACCGCGCTCAGTGGTGGTGTATGTGAGGTAGCAGGCCGTCATTGGGTCAGAGAGGACCTGTTGGTTGAAGATCGCGCAAATATCACCCGCACAGCGTGCCGAGCGACTGAGCAGGCCTGGGTGCCCCTCGCGCTGCAACCTCGCTCCGAGCGCTTGCGTAAACGTGTAATCCGCTTTATCTACAAGGGCGGGGTTTTGCTCGACGAAGGGGCGCAGGTCGACGAGTGCGGCTTCGCAGTGCACGTGGTAGACACGCCGATTGGCGATGATGCCCGGGCGAAGAAACCCCTCAGCATCCGTGAGCAGGCGATTTCGCCAGTGGTGGACGGTCTCGTAGACCGTGGTCTCGATCTTCGGCGCGCCATACCAGACGCCGAAGCCCCCCGCGGAGAAGCGTGAGTGGGCCCAGTTCTCGAACGGAAACGCGACGGCATTGAACCAGGCTGATTCCTCGAACGGGCGATCAATGATGGGCTGGTTCGATCGGTACTCCTCGGGCTTGATTGCCATCTCATGGTCAATGGCGATCCGCTGCTCAACCGGGTCGTCCGAGAGGTCGTCAAACACGTCCTGCGACTCCCGCAGCGAGACGATGTTGCGGACCATCTCCTCATCCGCAACAAACAGACTGGCGTCGTTCAGGATGTCACCCATTCAGTGCGCCCGCGCCCGGTCCAGGTAGGCGCGAACCATGAGCAGCCCCTCGAAGCCGCGCTGCTGGATCAGCTCGGCCGGCGTCCGATTGTCAAAGGCGCGGTTTCGTGTGCGCATCCACTGGTAGGCCAGGTCGCGATTGTGCGGGAACAGGATCCGCAGCGACTTGTGTATCGCGAGAATGTGGCCGGCACGCTCGAGCATGTCCCGACTTGCCGCAAGCGGCGCCCCCTTGCGGTAGCGGTGGATGGCCGCACGGTTGCCGGGGGCGAGGCCGAGCATCGCTGTCTGCTCGACAGAGCTCAGGTGCCAGTTCTCGAATGCCTTGGTCACCATTTTCGCCAGGGCGCTCCGGCTCTGTTCGCGTGCCGCTGATTCGGCGTGCATGACACTCTCCCGTGATCTTGCTTGTGTTGCAAATGTAACATTTAATGTAACAGAAGTCATCTGGACACAAGAGATCCAGTCGCTGATCCCGGCCTGGGTGGCCCCCATGGAGCCCCGTGTGCGGCAACCTCCGCCCCGGTTGTCGTATGGTCCGACCCTGGCCGAAGATCACGAATCCGGCATGCGCCGCGGCATGACCAGGTGCGTGGCCAGGGATCGGCGCCAGTCCCTGCCTGGGAAGGCTGTGGTTCTCCAGACAAAGAAAGGGCCGGTACCCGAGTTCGGTACCGGCCCTGTTGCACTATCGCCGCTTCGGCAGAAACGCCTCAAGAAACTCCATCTGGTCGGCGAGAATGCGCCGGTTCTGGAAGACGAGCGACTCGGCATGCGATGGCGCATAGGGCAGCGCGATCAGACGAAGCCCCGCCTCCTCCGGCGTCCGGCAGCCCTTGGCCCCGTTGCAGCCCATGCAGGCCGTCACACAGTTCTCCCAGGTGTCCGGGCCGCCGCGTGCGCGCGGATGCACATGGTCGCGCGTGAGCCCGGCGGCGGCGAAGCGCTCCCCGCAGTAAAGACAGAGCCGGCGGTCTCGCTCGAAGAGTCCGCGGTTTGTGAGCCGCGGTACCCGCGCGATCGTCTCACCGCGATCAAGCCCGAGGAGCGCGAGCACCGCCGGTACCGCCACCTCGCTCCTGCGCCCGCCACGATCACCACCCCGGGCGACGATCACCGGCGCACCGGCCGACCAGAGCACGCGCTCGCCAACGATGGCGCGCACGCCATCCTGCCAGCTGATCCAGGCAAGCGGCCGCCCGCCCGCGTCGAGCGCGAGCACCGGGGTGTTGCAAGTCGGGATCATCGTTACGTTCGCTGCGCTCACGGCCCTCTCTCCCTCAAAGTGGCCGCGAGGCGTGTGCTACGCGGCCTTTCGCTGCGCTCGCCGGATCTCGACGACCGTGTTCTCGCGGATCAGGTGCTGCGATCCGTCGTTGCGGGCAACGGCGTAGAAGTCCACGCCACCGACTGCCCGATCGCCCAGGAACTGACGGGGCTTTGCCTCGACCTCCCCGCTGCGCGGGTCCTTGACGATAAATGAGTAGTGCTCACCGGCCGTGAGCATTGCGTTCTTGGACATGATGTTAGCCTTGTATTTTAAGAAGATGGGTGAATTTGGTAGGCCTCCAGGGAGTCGAACCCTGAACCTGATGATTAAGAGTCACCTGCTCTGCCAGTTGAGCTAGAGGCCTGTCGTATGGTGGCTAGGGCAGGACTTGAACCTGCGACCTCCGGGTTATGAGTCCGGTGCTGCTTCCAGCTGAGCTACCTAGCCGTTGGTGTGTCCTGCACGGGGTGTTGGCGCGCCAGGCAGGAGTCGAACCTGCGGCCTTCCCCTTAGGAGGGGGACGCTCTATCCAGCTGAGCTACTGGCGCACGGGTCTTGGCGGCCGACTCTGGCGCCCCGGGCAGGACTCGAACCTGCGACCCCTGGCTTCGGAGGCCAGTGCTCTGCTCCGCTGAGCTACCGGGGCGTTGTGGTGGTGCGCGGAGAGAGACTCGAACTCTCACACCTTGCGGCACCGGAACCTAAATCCGGCGTGTCTACCTGATTCCACCATCCGCGCGCAAATCATTGTCAGGACGCAGCTTCTTCGCGCCCGCCCGTGAGCTGCGCCCAGCGTGCGTGGAGCAGCGCCGTATAGTCGGCATCGGTGATGCCCGGGTACTTGCCGATGGCCCAGCCGTCGTTGTTTTCAACAAGCACCGTCTCGCCAGTGGCAAGAAGGCCCCAGTCGAAGGCATAGCCGGCGCGCGTGTCGCCGGCCTCGGCGAGGGCGGCCACCGCGTCTTCGACCGTGCGCATGCAAATCACCGGCGGGGCGTCATCGAGCGCATCGTCGCCTTCGTAGACGCAGGCCGCCAGGATCTCCCCGCCGAGCACATAGACACGGTATTCGGCGACGAAGCGCACCGACTCGGCGACCCAGACCGGCATCTCCGCAGGCCGGACGAGAAGACTCGCCCCCGCCCCATCCTCCGGCGTACTGCCCTTGATAACGCAGCCCGTCAGCACCTTCCAGTCGTGCGATTTCACAAAGACCCGTGTCTTTTTCGCCCGCTGGATCGCTTCACCAAGGGTTGTCTTTTCCACCTGCCGCCCGAGCTTGTTGCGGAGAGCGCTCGGGTAGTAATCCGGCTCAGGTGCCGTCACGCCCAGGCGCTCGAGGACGGTGACAAGCGTTGCCACGCCGCCGACAACAAGCGCCCCGCGATCGATCGAAAGGTGGCCCGCAGCCAGCTGCTCGCGCCGGAAGCCGCGGACGACTTTCCCCGTCACGAGGCCGTGACGGTAGACCGCCGCACTCTCGACACCCATGCCGTACTGATCCGACTCGACCATGGCCCACATGACGTCTCTCCAGCATGCTGATCGCCGGGAGTCTCCCCGCGATGATTGGAAGTGGTGCCCCGTGAAGGATTTGAACCTCCGACCTCCCGGTTCGTAGCCGAGCGCTCTATCCAGCTGAGCTAACGGGGCGTGATCATGGAGGTGAGAGAGGGATTCGAACCCCCGGGCCCTGTCTCCAGGGCCTCCCGCTTTCGAGGCGGGCGCAATCAGCCAGGCTCTGCCATCTCACCGAAACTGGCAGTGGGGGCAGGATTCGAACCCGCGTGTCCCGCCAGGGGACCATCGCCTTTCCAGGACGCGCCGTTAAGCCGCTCCGTCACCCCACTATTTCTAATCCTGTTTATCACCCTAATATAATAAATAGTTGATTTGGTGGGCCGTGCTGGACTCGAACCAGCGCTAGGCGTATTAAAAGTACGCAGCTCTACCAACTGAGCTAACGGCCCGTAGAAAGTGGTCGGGATGGCAGGATTTGAACCTGCGACCTCTCGCCCCCCAGGCGAGCGCTCTGCCAGACTGAGCTACACCCCGATTTTGTGGATCTGTGCGTGCCCTTGCCCGGCTCTCGCGCGCGGAGGGGCCCCACCAAAAGCCTGGACCTGGAAGAAGTAACCCCCCGGGGTGCGCATCATTGAGAGGCGTGGAGGGTGTTGTTGATCGGCTGGGAGGCCCTGGTCGCCTCAGGCGGGCAGTGCGGCGCTTTGGCGCGCCCACCAGGACTCGAACCTGGAGCCCACGGCTTAGAAGGCCGTCGCTCTATCCCATTAGCTATGGGCGCAAATTATGGCTCCCCGGGACGGGCTCGAACCGCCGACACCCTGATTAACAGTCAGGCGCTCTACCAACTGAGCTACCGGGGAATGGGACTGGTGGCCAGGGGTGGAGTCGAACCACCGACACGCGGATTTTCAATCCGCTGCTCTACCGTCTGAGCTACCGGGCCTCTGAAAGTGGCGGAGAGGGAGGGATTCGAACCCTCGGCGGACGTCTGTGCCCGCTCTCCCTTAGCAGGGGAGTGCTTTAAGCCACTCAGCCACCTCTCCGGGATGAACATTGGTGCCGTCCCCCGGAGTCGAACCGGGATGAGTTGCCTCACTGGGGTTTGAAGCCAGCGCGTCTGCCAGTTCCGCCAGGACGGCGCGGGTGTGTTGGCTGGGGTGCCAGGATTCGAACCTGGGAGTGCGGGGATCAAAACCCCGTGCCTTACCGCTTGGCGACACCCCAAAAGGTGCGTGTCTGGAGGACATGAAGGGAATCGAACCCCCGTGGGCGGATTTGCAGTCCACTGCCTGACCACTCGGCCACATGTCCGGAAAAAGAGATCCCGCCCCAGGGCGCCCTCGCCCTGGCTCTGGTCAGATCCTTGCGAGCGCGCGCAGCGTCTCGCCCTCGCTCGCCAGCGTCTCGGCGAGTGCCGCCTCGACAAGTGCGGCATGCCTGCCCGCGATCGGCCGCGGGGTGACCACCTCGTCGCGGCCCCGCGGCCTGAGGGGCAATCGGACTGCATTCCTGCTCGCCGCCATCGCTCGACTCCTCCTGGTGTTGGTAGCCAATTCCGGATTTGAACCAGAGACCTCCCGGTTATCAGCCGGGTGCTCTACCGCTGAGCTAATTGGCTATTGAAAACTGGCGACCCGAGAGAGATTCGAACTCCCATTCCCGGTTTTGGAGACCGGTGCTCTACCGTTGAACTATCGGGCCTGAAAACGCCTGCATCTGGTGGAGAGCGTGGGATTCGAACCCACGGGCCGCACAAGGCGGCCAGCAGTGTTCAAGACTGCCGCAATCAACCGCTCTGCCAGCTCTCCGAAAATGGGGCGAATGACGGGAGTCGAACCCGCGACCACCGGAATCACAATCCAGGGCTCTACCAACTGAGCTACATCCGCCATCGATTGGTCGGAACAGCAGGGCTCGAACCTGCGACCTCCTCGTCCCGAACGAGGCGCGCTACCAGACTGCGCTATGCTCCGAAAATGGCGCCCCCGACCCGGCTCGAACGGGCGACCTCCGGCGTGACAGGCCGGCGCTCTGACCAACTGAGCTACGGGGGCGTGGTGCCTGGCAGCGCGGAGCCTCACCAGGTCTTGAATGCCGGATGCCTGGTCGGGCAGAGCCGGAACATGGAGCGGGAGACGAGGTTCGAACTCGCGACCTCAACCTTGGGAGGGTTGCGCTCTGCCAACTGAGCTACTCCCGCCTGATAATTGGTCCGGGTTGAGAGATTCGAACTCCCGACCCCCTGCTCCCAAAGCAGGTGCGCTACCAGACTACGCTAAACCCGGAAAAGACAACATGGAGCCCCCTCGCGGAATCAAACCGCGGGCCTGCGCGTTACGTTGGAATCCTTCGCTAAGCCACCGCGCCCTGTTCCGGACAGGGCTTGATGGCTTGCCAGGTTCGCGCTTCAACGGATGCCCGCCGGTGGCGGCCGCACGCGGCCGCTCCCAGACGGGGGGTGTCACCCTCCACGCGCATGACCTCCCCGCTCCCCGCGGGTAGGAGCTCGTTTAATCCCAGCTCAAGGATGTTCTTCGCCGCGTTGATGTCGCGGTCGTGCTCGGCACCACACGCCTCACAGGTCCAGGCGCGCACCGAGAGGCTTCGCTTCGCCCCGATGGCCGTGCACGCCGAGCACCGCCGGGTGCTCGGCGCGAAGCGATCGATGGCGATCACCTCCCGCCCGGCCCAGGCGGCCTTGTAGCGGAGCTGGCGCAGCAGCTCCCCCCAGCCCGCGTCATGGACGCTCGCCGCGAGCTTGCTTTTGGCAAGCCCGGTGATGCACAGGCTCTCGACGCAGACGACTTGGTTCTCGTCGATCAGGCGTCGAGTGAGCTTGTGCAGGGCATCACGCCGGGTGTTCGCCACCCGGGCATTGAGTCTTGCGATACGCTGCTTCTGCCGGCGGTAGCGCTGGCTGCCCTTGCGCTGTCTTGATAAGGCGCGCTGCGCGCGCCTCAAGCGCCGGCGCGCAGTTCGGTACGGCCGTCCGTTGGTGATTTTCTCGCCGCTTGAGAGCGTTGCCAGATGGGCGAGACCGAGATCGATGCCGACAGCGCCGCGGGCGGCCTTCGCCGCCGGTGCCACTTCCTCGACCATCACCGAGGCAAAGTAGCGCCCGGCACCGTCGCGGCGCAGCGTCACCATCTTCGGGAAGGCCCTGGGGTGCGTGCCGCGGGCCTTCACCACGCCAAGCCCCGGCACCATAACCTCACCGGCAAGCCAGTAGGCGCGGGGCTTTGTGTGGCGCTGATCGAGCTGCAGGCGGATGCTCTGGCCCTGGTGTCGCTTCTTGAAGCGCGGGTAGTCGGCGTCTCCCTTGAAGAACGCGGCAAACGCCTTGTCCTGGTCGCGCAGGCGCTGGGTGACCACCGAGCTCGGGATCGCCTTCAGCCAGGCGTAGCGCCTTGTCTTTTTCAGTGCCGTGATGGCGCGCGAGACGTCCACGCCGCTCACCGACTCCTTGCGTCGCCGATAGGCCTTCTGGCGGCGCTCAAGGGCATGATTCCAGGCCCAGCGCCCTGCCCCCAGCCAGCGCTCGATGAGCTTCTGCTGTGCGCCGCTCGGGTAGATCCGCAGCTTGTAGGCGCGCATGACGGTGGTGGGAGTCTCCATAGTTACACTGTATGGATATACAGTATCCGCGTCAACCCCCGAAAAGACTGGCCGCGAAGGATGGGGGGCGATCTCCGCCGGACGTCGGCCTCGCTACCCGGCAACGGCGGAATGCCTGGCCGGGCTCACCGCTCCGCAAGACTCCAGGGCCGGCGGGGTCTTCGCCGTCCGTGGCTCGTCCAATGCGCCGCTCTGCCAGCTGAGCTAAAGGGGCTTTGCAAAATGGACACTGGCTAACACGTTCAACGCCATCAACTGGCTCCGGTGCGTCGCCTGACGGGGTGCCCTCCGGTCCGCTCCAGGACCCGGCCTTTTTGATGCCGCTGCCACACGGCTTCCCTTCATCCGGGGTCGGTCCCGGACTAGCCGTCGGCGAGACGGCACGTCGTTCTGGAGCTGGCGACAGGCCTCGAACCTGCGACCCGCTGCTTACAAGGCAGCCGCTCTACCAACTGAGCTACACCAGCATGATCAGTCCCCCGACAACCCGCCTTGTGGCTTTTCGCTGGCGCTCGGGAGCACGCGCCGGCGAGCCTGGCTTTTCTGTGGCGCCCCATGCTGGCGCGCCGGTCACTGGTGCTCCCGCGGGGGCTCGAACCCCGGTGGCCGCCTTGAAAGGGCGGAATCCTGGCCGCTAGATGACAGGAGCGTTTGGTGGTCGGTGCTGAGAGGGTCGAACTCCCGACATCCGCCTTGTAAGGGCGGCGCTCTACCGGCTGAGCTAAGCACCGAAGAGACTGGAGCGGGAGACGAGGCTCGAACTCGCGACCTCAACCTTGGCAAGGTTGCGCTCTACCAACTGAGCTACTCCCGCGGCCACGGTTGCTTTGCTCACGCTGGCGCAACCGCGAAGGCCTCGATGGCACCCCCGCCGCTCGGCGGGAGTGTCCGGCAGGCGCCCTTGCCCCTGCCCCGGGGCGCGCTGCCCCGCGCTTTGGAAGCGGATGATGGATTCGAACCACCGACCTCCAGGATATGAACCTGGCGAGCTGGCCTCTGCTCTAATCCGCTGTGATGCTCTATCCTTAAACTGGCTTCCGAAACGATGCTGGAGGCATGAAGCCCATGAAGGCCAAGCTCCTGCTTCTATGCGTTGCGACATGCCTGGCGCCAGGTTGCCAACAAGATCCCGGGGGTGAAGTCGACGCCTACACGATTTCTCGATCGGGAGTCATGTTCCAGGACGAGCAATTTGACGTTGTCGATGTCTACGGCTTTTCCGATAACCAGGCAATGGCCCGAGAGATCGCCGAGTATCTGAATCGCCAGGAACCCAACACCTATCGCTACCGAAAGAAGGAGTGAGCGGATGCGGCTCCCGCCGCGCCGCCTCGCCTTGGGCATTGTCTGTGCCGGTTCCGCCCCGGCGGCGCCTTTTCGTATCGCCCGGTCGACTAAACGCCCCGGCCCTGCCCGGGGGGCGTGGCCGTGCGGCAGGCCGCACGACCTTGGAATGGTGGAGCCAGTCGGGATCGAACCGACGACCCCCTGCTTGCAAAGCAGGTGCTCTCCCAGCTGAGCTATGGCCCCATTGACTGCTTGATAATAATGGTGGAGCTGGCGGGAGTCGAACCCGCGTCCAGCGACGCTCCATCGTGCACTCTACAGGCTTAGTACGGCTGCTTCTATCCGGTTGGCCTGCGCCGCGCAGCCGCCAGGCGGGCAGGACCGGCACCCTGACAGTCTGAACCGCGCCCCTGGGTGAGAGGGCAGCGGTCGAGCGGACTTTGATTGACACCCCCCGACAAGGCAGCCGCAGCCTTCGTCAGGGCGTGGATCACGCTACCAGGGCGTGATCGTAGTTGTCGTCGTTGGCAACTATTTCGGTCCAGGGATTTTTTGAGGAAGCACCCTGGTGCTCCCGCCTGCAGCACGGCTTCGCCATCACTGTCGAAACCAATACAGCCCCTTCGAACTACCGGGCGGCGTGCCGCCCGCACTGCACTCACCCTCCCGGGTGTGTCTGGTGGAGCCAGGCGGGATCGAACCGCCGACCTCCTGCATGCCATGCAGGCGCTCTCCCAGCTGAGCTATGGCCCCGAAATGGTGCACCTACGGGGGTTCGAACCCCGGTTCCCGGCGTGAGAGGCCGGTGTCCTGACCGCTAGACGATAGGTGCGTGGTGCTCCGCTCGCAGCACATCCCCCTGGGAGGTGCGCGTCGCGGCGATGCCTGTCGGCAGTCTCCTGCCTGGACCCGGTGCGATAAAACCGCTCGCACCAGGCCCGCTTGTCTGGTGGGGAGTGAGAGATTCGAACTCCCAAAGCCATTGGCGCCAGATTTACAGTCTGGTGCGACTCACCGTCGTCGCCGACTCCCCGATGTGCGATTGCGCGGCCAGCCAGACGCCTCGTCCGTCTGCGCCTGGCAGGCGGAGTAATCCCCTGGCCGACCGCGCCATCGCTTGATGATCCCGACTTGTTAAAGAGCCGACCCCTTCGGGTCGCTGCGGGAGCATCAAAAAAGCCCCGCGCATCTTGCCGGGGCTCCTTTCGGAAGGCACTTGATGCTTGACCCCGGTTGCCCGGGTCAAGCCCGAGCCTGTCAGCCTTCCACACTCTCCTGCCGCCAGCTAATGCCGGGGGCCGGGCGTGATTGTCCTGTGCGACCACAATCAGCGGCTGAGACGGACAACGACAGTTTGTGTGGATAGTTTTTCATCATGCCTTCAGTATACCGAGGGACGCAGCGCATTGCAAGCATTATTTTCCCGTCAATTATTCAAGGGCGGCCTGAGGTGCCCAGCCCCGGCAGTTCTGCTACCGGAGGTAGGGGTATCGCGCGACTATCGACTGCGTCACTCGCTCTCGCAACAGCGCATACCCCTCCTCTCGGCCGATCTGGCCGAAGAGCCTGTCGAGCTGGCGCTCATAGCTCGTGTAGGAATGACGGAGCATGTTCATTGCGATCCGCCTCAAAAAAGCCTCGTCGTCCTCGAGGCTCGCCACCCGGTCGTACTCGCCGCGCCGCTCCCAGAGTGTGTTGTAGTGCTTAACGGCCATCCTGAAGACTGTGCGCTTGTCGCCGAGGTCAGGCACCTTGATTCGGAGGTTCGCGATATGCTCGCGAAGCGCCGCCCTGGCCTCTTCTGCCCGTCGACTGGCGGCGATCGAGAGCTTCTCGCGCTGCTCACGGGTGGCTGCCTGCCAGGCGATAAACCCGCTTGTGCTCTCCGCGGCCACGACCCGGCCCCGCGCAAAAAGCTGCATTTTCGGCCCTGTCGACCGGTAGGGGTTGGGCTTTTGGCGGTCAGCCTCGCCAAGGAAGCGCCGTATGGCGCCGTCGGTCCAGCCGCGCTCCCTGAGCTGGCTCTTCGTGAGCCACGCGTCCTGTTGCCACTCGCCGAACTGCCCCGATGACTCTTTGCCCATGCCCACCCTCGCCCACCAGCTTCGCTAGCGCCGAGTATAGGCGGTGTCTGTGCTGCTGCGCGCCGCGCGCGCTTTGCCAACTGTGCGGCATGTCACAAACCCCATCTATTTTTTAATTTGACGAAAACTAAAAGTGCGTTATGATGGCGGCCGCATGGAGGTGCACGCCGCGAGGCGGTGCGCCACGAACGCACACAGACAATGAAGGTGACACCATGGCCGACTACATGACTGCCAACGCGCTCTCCTCGGAGCAGCTTGCCATTATCGATCGGATGACCGCGAACCTGCCCCAGGGGCTGCACGTGGACTACCGCGGCAGCGCCCGGCACTTCCACGGCGTGCTGACCAATCTCGAGAGCAATGGGCGGATGATCCAGGTGACCGTCGCCGAGCGCGATGCCACCAAGCCCGGGATGATGGTGATCAGCCCCGTGGTGCTCCCCGCCATGGGCCGCGCGGTGCTGACCATCGTGCGCGAGAACGGCACCCGGGACCAGGTGGTCGGCGAGATCGACGCCTCCCGGCCCGGCCGCCGGCCGGAGGACCGTCAGGGTGAGCCGCGCTACTTCTCCGAGTTCCGCGTCGCGCGTCGTTGCGCCGCCTGAGCACGCGCCTTCTCGCCAGCCGCTGCTCGCCCTGGTGATCCCAGCAGGGTGTGGGCGCGCTCGGTGAGCGTCCGGGAGAGCGCGCGTGCGCCCCACGGCAGCGCGAGTAGCGGGCCATTGAGTAGCCCGGCACAGCCTGACCCGCCACAGGGGCCAATCGCCGCCGACCATGGACCGAACCCGGTGACTTGCCCTGCTGCGTCCCGCTCGATGCGGTAGCCCTGGTCGATCACGCCGCCACCGGCGATCTCGAGCGTTGCAAACAGCACCTCGCGCTCGCGCCCGGACTCCCCGCTCCAGGCGCAGAGCATCAGCGCGGCCGCCTCGCACGATACCGCCCTGGCGCAGGCCCTGGCCGCGGCGAGTTGCAGGCGCACGCGGCCATCGCGCCGCGCAGGCGGAAGCGTGAGGTCAGCGCTGGCGCCCCCTCGATAGAGCCGGAGTCTGGGGCCCGGGAGGTCTCCCGCGTCGCGCAGGACGCGCCTGCCCTCGGCAAGGAGGCTGTTGAGCGCCATTTCGCAGTGCTGTGCGGACCAGTGCGCCGGACACGGCCCATCGCCGAGTTGTGCCGCTTCCCTCTGCATGCCGATCGCCCTCCCTGGAGCCACTTTCAGTGCCTTGATACCGGCAAGGTAGTCGCGACCAGACGGCCTCGCAAGGGCAGGCTCGGCGGCGAGCGTCTCGCGCTAGTACTGCGCAAACACCGTGCGCTCACCCTCGGCGCCGAAAGCGATCACGGCATAGGCCTCGCGCAGCCCGAGCGGGTGCTCCATTCCGGGGGCGCCAAGCGGCATGCCCGGCACAGCAATGCCGGCGACATTCGGGCGCTCGGCCACGAGCCGCCTGATGGCACTCGCCGGCACATGGCCCTCCACCAGGTAGCCATCGACATAGGCGCTGTGACAGGAGAGCAGGTCCGCCGGCAGCCCATACTGCGCGCGGAGCTCGCCGAGCTGACGCTGGGAGACGTCAAAACTTCGAACAGTCAGCCCCTCGCGCTCCAGGTGGCGGATCGCGCCGACGCAACAGCCACAGGTCGGCGTCTTGTAGACGAAGACCTCCGTCGCCTCGCCTGCCGCCGCGCCCTGGATGCTCGCGCCCGTGAGTAGCGCCGCCATGGCCGCTGCGACCAGCCCCAATGATTTTTTCATGCCTGGTTGCTCCCGCTTGCTGCCCGGGCGCCGTGCGCGCCGCGGGTCTGTGACAGTCTCGGCCAGCATACCTGATTTATTTCAAGAGAAATTGATCCTGCGCAAGTCTGCCCTTCGACCGTCTTGCGCGGGTCACGCCAGCCATTGTCGGGAGCGCGCCCACGCTTTGTGAGCGATCCGAGGATCTGTCGGCGCTGCTCGGCGCCCCACCCGCCCGGATGGAGGCCAGGGCGTGTGCGGTCAATGCGACCGACCGCCCTGGTCGAGAGGCTCCGCAAATACGCCCGCATCGCAAGGGCCCTGATGGCAGCGCCGCGTGGGGGAGACAGGGCGGTGCCCCGGCGCTAGAATCGCCGGATCAATCGACGACCGAGGACGACACCCATGAGCCTGCCGCCGACCTACTACGAGTTCCTCCAGCGCGTGCGCCCGGCCGTGGTCACGTTCGCCGAGCAGGACGCAGCCGAGCTTGCCGGACAGGCGGAGCCGCCTGAAGTCATCAAATCGATCGATGACTACCCGAGCCGCTTCAGCGCCTGCTGCGACGCGCTCATCGAAGAGGTGCTTGAGAACGCAGCCACGCAGCAGGGCGTGGACAAGGAGACATTACGGCCCCACATCGAGATGGCCCGCAAGCACGACCCCATGCTGGGACAGATGCTGCTCTCGGCAAACTACGAGTACCACGCCTACCTTAACTTCGCCCTCTCCGGCAAGAAGACCTTCTATGTGAGTGACAACCTCTCCGAGCACCTCGCCAACACCGAGGTGAACATGCGCGCTGAGCTGATCCAGGTGCCCTACCCGTCTTTTCAGATGGTCTTCACCTCCCCGGCTGCGATCGACGCCCTGCACAACCTCCAGGGGCGCGAGGGGCGGCGCGCCATGCACTTCAGGGAGCTCGACTACAGCGCCCCGGTCACCGCCGAGCTCACCATGCTGCCAGGCACGGCGGATCTGCCCGGCAGAAGCCTCATGATTCTCGCCTGGCATGCCAGACCCCCGTCCAAGGGTTACATGATGGCCAAGCGCCAGATCTACCTCCCGGACGACTGGACGCTCGAGCAGTCGCTTCGCACCGAGTGGGACAAGATTGGCCGGACAGCACCCCACGGCGGTTACAGCCTCGACGACGAGCTGAATGTCGAGCCTTACACGGATGATTCGCTCTTCTACACCGACGGACTGCTCTTCTTTCGCATGGTCATGAATACCCTGCTCTACCTCTCCTCCGAGGAGGCGGAGCTCACGCCGCGGCGCGCTCAGCGCCAGGCGCTCGAGGAGAAGGCCGCGGCCGCGACCTCCGGGCGCAAGAAGCGCCTCTATCGCAAGGAGGCGAGTCGTCACACGGCACTCGACTACAGTGAGATCGGCGCGTCGGTCAGCCCGATCGTCATCGAGCGCGGCGCGGCGAGTGGGGATGGCAAAAGAGCCTCCGGCAGCGCGCCGACCACTCGATTCATGGTCCGGGGGCACTGGCGCAACCAGGCCCACGGCGCCGGAAGGGCCGACCGGAAGCTGATCTGGATACGCCCCTACATGAAGGGGCCAGATGTTGCCGAGGTTGTGAACAAACCCTACCTGGTGCGCTAGCCGGGGGGGGTGGCCTCTGAACAGCGCGAGAGCTGTCGCGCTGGCGGGGCCGGCTGCTACGGCCCGGTGGGTTGCGCGGCCGCCCCACGGCGCAGAAGGCATTCTCGGGGTCGCGCAACAACTCGCGCAAGCCCCCGGTCGAGCGTGCGAAGGCGAGCGCCGCGCGGATTTCTGGGACGGCAGCCTTTTAATTGACTTTATATTAATTTAATGTATAATGAAAGGCAGTCAACGGGAGGGAATGCCATGGGTGCCATCGGTGCGGTTGTGCGCGAGAACGCGAAGCAGGGCGGGGCTCGAGAGTCCGTTCGCTATCGCCAGGAATTCCAGCTGCGGGCGATTGCCCACCGGAGCTACCCGGCATTCTGCGAGCGCATCGACTCGGGCTGGATGCCGTTACCCGCGCGCGGCGTCTCGCCGGCCACTGTGGAGCGTCTGCTCGCCGCTGCCAGGGGCTGGCCGCGGCGCATCGAGGCGGTGCGCGCACTGGCGCTCTCGGTCTCACTGCCCGATCCCTATGTCCATGCCGAGCGCGCGCTGGCGCGCCTGCCCGAGGATTCCGGACAAGCGTCACTCAGCTAGGGCGAAGTGCCTCCTGGCGTCGCGTCCAGATCCGTAGTGCTGCGCGCATGATGCTAACACGCCGGGGGCGTGGCGGTGGTGCTTTTGCCAGCGCCTCTGCGGCCCTGGCCGCGACGGCCTCGCGCAGGCGCTCAAGGCGCCAGGCGGGCAGCA
Organism: Natronocella acetinitrilica; assembly: GCF_024170285.1. Taxonomy (NCBI): domain Bacteria; kingdom Pseudomonadati; phylum Pseudomonadota; class Gammaproteobacteria; order Chromatiales; family Ectothiorhodospiraceae; genus Natronocella; species Natronocella acetinitrilica. The sequence goes on along the minus strand of NZ_JALJXV010000003.1, from coordinate 378,240 downwards.
CGGCCTCGATCGCGGCAACCGCGTCTCCACCCGCCTCGGCGAGGATGTCGAGGAGCATCTCGTCGCGCGAGAGGCCGGCGAGAAAGCGCATGTTGCCGGCATCGAGTCCGATGACAAGTCCCACCTGCGTGCGGGTATCAAGTCGCAGGTAGCCGGCGGCGGCCGCCGAGAGGGGTAGCGCGCGGAAGGCGCGGGCGCGATCCTCGACCGGCACCTGGGCCAGAAAGCGGGCAACGGCGTCAGGTCCGCGATCGGTGAGATCGGCAGGAATATGCAGGCGGCCTCGGCGATAGGCGACACCCTGGGCGGCGGTCATGGTCGGGCTCTCTCCAGTGGGTAGGGGGCACGGGTTGTGTGCCAGTGCGCGGAGTATTCCACCTCCGGGCAGCCACGGTCAAATTAATTTATGAGAAATGTATCACAGGACTGACCCGGCGCAGCGCACGAGCGCCAACCAGGGTAGAATGAAGGGTAGGAATCATGTCCAACAATCAGGAGAACCCCATGGGCAAGCATGCCAGCGAGGAGCGCGAGATCAGCGCAGGCTCGATGCTGATCTACCACTCGATCTACTCCCAGGCCGGTACGCTTGGCAAGGCGCTGCTTGAGTACATCATGAACTCCGTTGACGCCGGTGCCGAATCGGTGGAGATCGACCTCGCCACCGACGGCTTCACCGTGCGCGACAACGGCATGGGCTTCTCGCGCATCGAGGAGATCATGGAGTGGTTCGAGAAGCTCGGCTTCGATCACGGGCCGAGTGAGGAGGATCATCGCACCTACGGCAAGTTCGGCCTTGGCCGCGCCCAGGCCTGGGCGTTCGCCTCCACGGTCTGGCGCACGGCCGCTTTCGAGATGGATGTCGACATCAAGCGCCGCGGCCTCAAGTACACGCTAAAGCGCGACCTGCCCGTTCAGGCCGGCTGCCGGATCGACGGCACGCTCTACGAGCCGATGCTCCCCTCCCAGCGCGAGGAGGTGCTGCGCGAGTTGCGCGCCCTCTGCACCTACGTGCGCATCCCCGTGGTGCTAAACGGCGAGACCGTGAGCAAGAGTCCGGCGGACGAGAAGTGGGACTTCGAGACCGACGACGCCTACATCCGTCTGCGCGACTCGGGTGATCTTGCCGTTTACCACCTGGGCGTGCTGGTGCGCAAGTACTCAAGCTGGAGCTACGGCACCGGTGGCGTGGTGGTGAGCAAGGTGCCGCTTCAGGTCAACGTGGCGCGAAACGACATCCTGGTGAGCCGCTGCGAGGCGTGGAAGCGCATCCAGGCCGTGGTGCGCTCGGCAAGCACCGAGCGCACGAAGACCAAGCAGGCGCCGCTCACCGATAGCGAGCGCGGCTATGTCGCCTCGCGCCTGGTCGATGGCGAGTTGAGCTGGTCGGACGCCGCCGATCAGAAGATCATCACCGATGTCACCGGCCGTCACCACAAGCTTGAGAGCTTCGCACGCAGGAGCATCTTCACCGTCGCCCCGGAGGCAGGCTCGCGGCGCGGCGAGCGCGTACACAAGGACAAGCTCGCCTTCGTGCTCTGCCCGACCACGCTCGAGCGCTTCCATGTCGAGAGCGGCGAGGAGCTCCAGGCGCTGCTGGCGCGGGTCTCCACGTACACGGACGATCGTTACGGCAGCACCTATGCCCGGTTTCGCGGCAGTTACACGCCCTTCGAGCACTACGCGGATCTTGTGAGCGATCACTCCCGGATCATCCCGGTCAGCAAGCTCGGCAAGCAGGAGCGTGTTGCGCTCCACGCGCTTCGCAAGGCCTCACAGCGCTTCCCCTCCCTGTTCTGGCGGGTGCACGATGAGCGCATCCCCCAGCGGCGCATCGAGCCCGGCGAGTCGGAGTGCAACAACGCCTGGACCGACGGTCGGCGCTATATCGCGATCAACCGCGAGCAGCTGGCGCTCGCCGGCCGTGGCTATGACGGCATGTGCGCGCTGATCACCCTGCTTGCCCACGAGTACTGCCACCGCGAGAGCGATCTCGACTCCCACCGCCACGGCGTCGAGTTCTACGAGGCCTACCACGACGTGACCCGCTACAACGGCGCCTCGAGCATCGGCGCGCTCACCATGCAGGCGCTCAACATCTACCTGCGCGAGTGCGAGAACGCCGGCGTGAGCGTCAGCAAGCGCGCCTTTGAGTTCGCCGACGCGCTTGAGCGCGGCGCACGCCTTGGCGAGGATGACGGGGTCGACCATGGGGGTGATCATGACGCCGGGGCGGACACCCCCGCCGAGCCTCCGGCAGGCGCCCCGGTGCGCGAGGCGGCACCTGCGGCCCCCGCGGCCCCCGCGGCCCCCGCGGCCCCCGCGGCCGGCAGCAAGGCCGACAAGGACGCCCCGACGGCGAGCGCCAGGCCTTCGCCTGCCGGGGCGCAGGCGGGGAAGGACGACCGGGCCAGGGCGTCCTGCGTGCAGATGAGCTTCCTCGACTAGGCCTGCCTGCCAGGCATCCGTCACGGTGGTGCCTGGCTTTATTTAAATTGACATTTATTAATTATCCCGCTATGATTGTCCTCAAATTGATGAGGTGATCATGGCATCCCCAACCTATCTCAACGTGCCCTTCGCGGAGAAGGACGCTGCCAAGGCACTCGGTGCGCGCTTTGATGGCAGCAGAAAGAGCTGGTTCGTCCCCCCGGAGATCGATGCGGCGGCTTTCTCCCGCTGGCTGCCCGGCGGCTCCTCGGCTGCTGCGGTAGCGCCTTCCTTCGCACGGCACGATGAGCGGCCCGCCTCCGACGCACCGGGTGCTGATCAGGAGCCTGCCCCCGGCGTCTCGCTCTCCGATCTGCTTGATGCCGTCTCGGGCACGGTGCGCGCCGCCCACGGCGCCCCGGTCTGGGTGCGTGCCGAGGTCACGGCGGTGAGCGAGGCCCGTGGTGGCCATACCTATCTCGAGCTCGTCGACTATGGCGCTGATGGGCGGGAGGCCGCCAAGGCGCGGGCCTCGGTGTGGCGCTCGCGCGCTGGCATCATCAGCGCCTTCGCCAAAGCCACCGGGCAGGCGATCGCAGCCGGTGTGAAGCTCCTGGTGCACGCCCGGGTCGAGATCCACCCCCGCTTTGGCCTGTCGCTCTCGATCGAGGACATCGACCCGCGCTTCACGCTGGGCGACATGGAGGCGAAGCTCGCCGCCATCCGCGCGAGCCTGAAGGCCGAGGGGCTGCTTGAGGCGAACCGCTCCCAGGTGGCGCCGCAGGACTTCCTGCGCGTGGCGGTGATCGCCCCGGGGGGTGCTGCCGGCCTCGGCGACTTTCGCACCCAGGCTGACCAGCTCGCCGCCCACGGGCTTTGCCAGTTCACCTACCTCGATGCGCAGTTCCAGGGCGACCAGGCGAGCGTGTCGGTCTCGGCGGCACTCGAGCAGGTGCGCACCGCGCTCACGACCGGGCGCGCGAAGCTCGATGCCGTGGTGCTGATTCGCGGTGGCGGTGACAAGGCCGGGCTCTATGCGCTGAACGACTACGCCATCGCCCGCGCACTCTGCCGCATGCCGGTGCCGGTGATCGTTGGCATCGGCCATGAGCGCGACGTGACGCTACTCGATGAGCTTGCCTGCGTGCGCCTGCCCACCCCCTCGATGGTGGCAAGCCATATCGCCGGGTGCATCATCGGCAATGCCCGCGAGGCACGCCAGGCGGCCCTTCTGCTCGAGCGCCTTGCCCGCGGCCAGGTGGTGGCCGCTCAGGCCGCCGCCGAGAAGGCGGTCACGGCACTCAGGCAGACGGCTGTGGGCCACGCCCACACGGCCCGGATCGTGATCGATCAGTCCCGTAGCGCCCTTCGGGAGCAGGCACTGCGTCATGCTGCCGGCGCCCGCGAGGCGGTCAACGCCGAGCAGGCCGCGCTTCGCACGCTCCCGGCGCAGCTCCTCGAGCGCGCCCGCGCCGATGCGAAAGGCCACATGCAGACCCTTTTTGCCTACAACCCGCACCGCATTCTCGGCCAGGGCTACGCCATCGCCCGGGGCGAGGACGGGAGAGTCGTGCGGAGTGCGACAGCTGTTCGATCCGATCAACCCCTTGCGCTTCGCGTCACCGATGGCGTCATCCACGCCCGGGTCGAGCGCATCGAACCCCTTGAGGAGGAGTGTCACCATGACTGAGCAGACCCCTGTCGAGCAGATCCCCGGCCCGGCCGATGCCTACGTGCAGCACCTCGGGCGGCTGAAGGGCGCCGTGCAGGCGATGCGCGAGATGCGCGAGCCCGATGTCGATCAGCTGCTACCGCTGGTGAAGGCCGGCACCGAGGCCTACGAGGCCTGTGTGGCGCGGATCGAGCAGGTGACCCGGGCGCTGGAGGGACTTGGGATCGAGGGTGCCGATGCAGCACCGTCGGCTGGCGAGGAGCCGGGCGTCTAGCGCCCTGCCCCGCTCCACCCTCCCCCGCGGCTAGAGTCCGAAGCGAAGCTCCTCGGTGTCATCAAGATCGCGGCGGCTGCCGCGGCGGATGAGTGCCTCAAGCGCACCGGTGACACCCACCGCCTCGGCGAGCCGCGCCAATCGGGCGTGATCGAGATCCTCGAGGTCGTGGTCCCAGGGCAGGGGCGTGATTGCCGGCGTCTCGCCGCCTGAGAGATACAGCCAGTCGACCAGCGCCCGCTCGGGCGTTGCGCACGCGTAGGGGCGGTCGTCAATGCGGCTATCCGCCGGGCTCCCTGCCGCAAGCAGGGCGGCAGGCATCGTCCAGAGATCGACCCGGGCCACCGGCAGCTCAAGGCGCACCTCCGGGCCCGGGCGCGTGCGCTCACCAGACGGCGTGCCAGGTACGATGGCACTCACCACCAGCGAGGGGTTATTGAGCACCCCGAACTCACCGAGCACCCGCCCGAGGCTCACGACCGCTTCCGGGCGGTGGGCGGCGAGCACCTCCTCTGCGCGCACCGCCGGCCTTGCGTGGGCGTTGATGCAGTGCCTGCCATCGCCTGGCAGCAGATCGCCACGCCGGATCAGTGTTGCCAGCAGTGCCGAGAGGCGCGGCACCCGGGGCGCAGTGGCGGTCTCGAGCAGGCCCGCGAGGCGCTCGGCATCGACAAGCCGCGGCGCGTCCTCGGCCTTGAGCCGCTCGCGCGCCGCCGCATGGTCCCGGTCCTGACGCCCTGCCATTACCCTGCCCCCAACTGCGCGCCATCTGCCTTCGGTGAGTCTACCGCCCCTGCCGCGCGCTGCAAGCGCTCTCCCCTCGCGCGCAGCGCCGCAGCACCCAGCCAGCCCTCAAGCGCCTCGCCAACGGCAAGGCGCATGCCCTCGAAGCGCTCCTCGTCAAAGCGTGCCGCCGTCTCCCGCGGCAGGAAGTCGAGCACCTCGGCGCAAAAGCGCGGGTAGTCCATGCCCTCGAGCTTCTGCCAGAGGTTGGCCTGCATGCGCGAGAGCGCCTCGACGCCGGCGTTCGCAAGGAGCGCGACCGGCGGGTCGACGCGAAGCTCGACCAGGAGCGCAAGGTCGTAGAGATCGCGGGGTGCGGAGCGGTTCTCCGAGAGCAGCGCGGCGGTCTTCGCCGCGGCCATGGCGATCGCGTCATAGCTCTCGACCAGTGTCGGCGTCGCCCCGGCACCAACCGGCGGCAGGTACTGCCTGCGGATAATGTGCCCCTCGGGCAGCGGATGTCGCTTCATCTCGATGGTGAGCTGCACATGCGAGCCCGCTGCGCGGCCGTTGATCTTCCAGCGGTTGGTGGTGTCGGTCTGCTTCGGCGCGGTGACCCGCACATCCTCGAGCAGCCCGGATGAAAGCGCCTCACTGATGCCCCGCTCGACCGCCCGGCGCACCCGCTCGGGCGGCGCGCCCTCGGCGTGGGCGAAATCGATGTCCTTGGTGGTGCGCTCGCTGCCAAGCACGGCGTGCATCGCCATCCCGCCCTTTAGCGCCAGGTCGCCTGCAACCGCGTGGTCGAAGATCGCACAAAGCAGCCGGGACTGCAGCAGCCCGCGCTCCACCGACCCCACACTCTCGCCTCCAGCCATGCGACCCCCTTTTTGTTTCCACTATTTTAACATGGTGGAGGATATATCGGACTCGACAGCCAGCCGAAAAGTGATAATATTCATTCAATGAATAACACGCTACCTCATCCGGCACGGACGAGGGTTTCAGCAGGAGGATGACATGGCGACTCTGGCGCACCTGGTGATCGAGGACGCGCAGCGCGCGGCCTTCGTACTGCACGTCGGCCAGGAGGGTGAGTCGCTGCGCTACCGCCTGGGCCTGCATCCGGAGTGGTCCGACTGCCCGCTCGAGGCGCTCGCGGCAGCCGCCCGCGAGGCACTGCCCCGGCGTAGCGGCAGCCCGCTCGGCGCGGCACTCCGGGCTGCACTGGAGCAGGCCGGATACCGGGTCACCGCGGCGATTCCCGGTGCGGGCACGGAATTGCTTGACTTCTAGTTTAATAAACGTATAATTAATTAAAGATTGCAGAGGAGAGCGCCCATGACCGTTATCGCCGTTCGCCCGAAGTGGGTCGAGGAGCTGGATCGCGAGCTTGATGCGCTCGCCGCGGAGATCGGCCTTGCCGCCGAGGAGGCGCGGATCGACGAGCTGCTCGCCGCCGGTCTTGCCATCGGCGAGGCGTCACTTTCGCCGGTTGAGAACCAGGTCGCGGCAAGCGCCTGAGCGCCGCCCTAGACTGCCCCTATTGGACGCCCAGGAGAGGCCTGCCCATGTTGAATACACATCCACCCAGCGCGCCTTCGGGCGCTGACCGCCTGGCGGTGTTCGAAGCACTTGCCGGCATGACCCTTGAGGGCGGGCTGCGCCGCGTCGCTGGCGAGATCCTGCGCGAGATCGAGTCAACCGGCCTGCCCTCGGTGGCGCGCCTGGTCGCTCACTGGCGCGAGGTGCCGGGGCTTGAGGGCTTTGCGAGCGCCACGGAGTCGCGGCTCTTCGGCTAGTCGTGTTTTGATTGCTGTTGCCGGCGTCCGCCGGCGAGGAGTCTGCGCATGTCCAGAACCCTGTATGTTGCTGTCATTGCCCGTTTGGCTGATGAGAGGCTCGACGCTGACGATGTTGGCGCACAGGGCGTCTACGTGGTCAACGGCATCGACCCGGGACTTTCAGACGGCGATGCTGCGGACACGGCGCTCGCCTCCTTCCATGCCCACCAGGGGATTGGCGTGCTCGATGACTTCGAGATCCTGGTGCTTGACCGAAGCCGTGGTGTGGTGCTTGAGCCTGATCATGGCGAGGAGCGCGACGAGCACGACTGCGAGAAGGTCTCCACACTCTTCGAGCCCTGGGCGCACGACGTGCTGGAGGGCTGGCTGTCGCGGCAAGATCCGCAGTAAGCCGGTTTCGCAGGCAATTGCCCGGCCGCGAGGGGCGCGCCAGGCAGGGACAATCGTCGGAGGGTGCACCATGACAGCGATTCGAGCAAAGACCGTGGAGGCGATCCGCGCCGAGGGTGGCGTGATGGTGGTGTTCACCGCCGCGGAGCTCGCTGGTCTTAGCGCCAGCCAGCGCCGGGATCTTGCCGACCTGCTGGTTGAGCAGGGCAACAGCGCGATCGACGAAATGCGTGAGGCGAGCGCCTCACAGGATGGAGCCCCCGGGCAAGGCTAGGCCCGGGCAGCGCAACCACGGCAGGGGTCGCCCCAGGCCGTCGGGGCAGGCATCAGGTGGCGTGGCGGCGAGAGTGCCGCCACCGAAGCCCGATCCGGAAAGGCCTCAGGGCGCCCGCCATAGCCAGGGAACCAATGACACCGCATAGTCCATGTTTTGATGGGATTGCATGGAGCCACTGCGGGAGTCGCGTGAAAACTCCCTGCTTGGACCGGGCCCGATACAGTGAATTCTGTTGATCGGACTGCCCCCCGCATGACTTTGCGCCAGGTAGGCGCGGTAGCTATCCGCCATGCGATGATAGTCCGGGTCGACAGTGGCCAGGAAAATACCGGAGACATACACGATCTCCTCAGCGTCATCGTATCCCAGGCAGTACCAGTAAGCGGGGGTGTCGCTTTTGGCGGTCGATGTCATCGCCAGGATCGCGGCAGCCGCGATGATTGCGCTGGCGGCTATGCGCTGTAAAGGCTTCAGGGTCATCGTTTGATCGCTCCCGCATTGAGCAAAAGAAACGGCGCCTTGAGCCCGGCTCGCTCGCTGTCGCCGCAGCCCCGTCCAGAAGACTACGGCAGACCCGATGGCCTCGACCACCCCCATTTGGGGGTAATGTTCCGTGCCGAGCCATCGGGTAGGCCGATAGCCTGGGCGCATGCCGTCCGCTCAGCCCCCGTCTGCTGGCGCAGCTCGCGGCGACTCGCCGTAGCGGTTCGCCCCGCGCCGCCCGGGCAACAGCATGACAAGCAGTGTGAGCGGCGGCCCCACAAAGGGGATCAACGCCACCAGGTGCCACCAGCCCGACAGGCCGATGTCGTGCAGCCGCCGTACACCCACGCCCACCAGCGGCGGCACGATCACCATGAGCCAGACAATCGACACGGCGTAGCCTGCCAGGGGGCTCAGGCCGAAGGCCCCGTCAAGCAATACCAGGATAATGGAAATGGCCACGCTCAGGCAGGCGCTCACGAACTGGAAGGACCAGTACTCAGCCCAGCTCGCGCGGCCCACGAGCAACTCGTCGCGGTCCCAGGCCCGGGCGAAGTGCCTGAGAATCGCGCGCATCAGCCAGCCTGCGCCAGCGGATGGTCGCCAAACCGGTTCTCCCCCGGATTGCTGCGCAGCGCGAAGAGCACGCAGAGGATCGTCACACCGAGCAGTGGCACGACGAGAAGAACCTGCCACCAGCCGCGGAAGTTGATGTCATGCAGGCGCCGCGCGCCGACGGCAAAGGAGGGAAAAACCGAGGCGACGGAGTAGAGCGCGGAGAACGCGCCGAGGCCGACCTCCATGACAAAGGTGCCGGTGAAGACATCGAATATGATCAGGCCGAAGCCGATCAGGACATGGATCAGCATGAACCACCAGAACGCCTGGCGCGTCGATCGACCGCTAAACACAAATCCCTGTCTCCATGCATCAATGTAGTGTCCCATGCGCGAGGCTCCTTTGTCGGTAAGGGCCACAGTCTACGGCATCCCGGCGCTGCAAAGAGTGAACGGGCGCACAGTCTCGTGACCTGCGGAGTCAATTGATAAGGATTATATTAATTGACATCGGCACAATGGCCGTCTAATCTTGCCGCTCGTTTAACCAATAGGGGTGTGCCATGTCATCAATCGGTGCAATGACCGTCGATTCGATCCGCGAGCACGGCGGTCTTGTTGTGGTTTTCACGGCCGCTGAGCTCGGGGATCTGGCCGAGTGGCAAAAGCGATCGATCGCCAACGCCCTGGTGCAGATCGGCAACGAGGAAATCGAGCACCATCAAGGCGTCAATGCCCGGGAAGCGGGCTAGGTGCCCGGCACGACATCGCCCACAGCCCGGTGGCTCCCTGCGCCGGGGTGTGGGGCGTGCGCTCAGGGCGTCGGGCAGTTCGGGGCCCGCATGCCCATCGCGGCGGCCTGGCGCTCGATACCGGCCTCGAGCAGCGCGGCGTCCAGCCGCTCACGACCACCGGGGAGCCAGGTGAGCGCCTCGCGCCGGGCAATCATCTCGATCAGCTGCGGGGCGTTGATCTCATCGAGGTAGCCGCCGCGTGCGGTGCCCGGAAGCGCATCGGCGCCTATCTCATAGCGAGCGATCGGCACCGCGCGCCGGGGATCGAACACCACCCACACGCTGTCCTCGTCGAGGAGCCGCTCGGTGATGATGCCATCATGGCCGGCCTGGGAGAGTGTTTGGCGCGTCCAGCGATCAAGGGCGGCAAAGCGCCGCGCGCACGATTCGCGATAGGGGTTGTCCATGCGGGCAAGACAGATCAGCACGCCAGGCGCGCCGGCGTCGCGCCTGCGCCCGACGGCCTCGGCGTAGTGCGCCGCGAACGCCTCCCCTTGCGCGAAGTGGGTGCCGATTGTCGCGCGCTCACCGCCGGCGGTATCGCCCTCCCGGAATGCCGTGAACGCGTATGCCGTGCCGTGGAAGAGCAGCGCAAGGGAGCCTGCGCCGGGGAGTCGGGCGCTCATGCCGCCTCTTCCCGGACCACTCGATAGCCCTCGTCGGTGTCCTCGACGGCAAGCTCCTGTCCGTCGGCCAGGCGCACGAACTCGCGCTCAAGCAGGCAGTCGTCGTGGTCATCTGGCAGGTCCGCGCAGAGGGCGATGTCGCTCACCGCGCCCGTGCGCATGTCCACCGTGCAGCTCGACGCATACTCGCTGCCAGACCAGATCGAGACAAATTCAGCCAGCTCGCGCATGGATAATCTCCTGTCATGGGATTACTTTATTATAGTGTTTTTATAATACCTGTCAAGCGGCAGGCGCTGCCATGTCATCCCCCGGCGCGCTTTCGAGCCCCGCGTTCTGGCGCTGCGAGAGGCGGGCCATGCCGGCGATGCGAAGCGCGGCCAGCACGCCGGCGCGCGCGCACGCCGTGAGTGCCTCGACCAGGGCCGTGTCGAGGTCGGGCGTGCCGGGCAGATCGCCCTCGAGCGTGACCACCATCCCCTCGAGGACATCGTTTCGCACACTGAGTGCGGCGCCGCGCAGCAGCCGCGCACCGGCCATCTCCTCTGGCTGGAGGAGCACATTGCGCTCGAGGGTCTCGTCGCCCTCACGCGTCGTGACGGTGAGCGCAATGATAGCCCCCTCGCCGATCGGGGCGTGCAGGCGAAGTGCCTGGATGCCCAGTGCGGCGAAGCCGTGCGCTGCTCCCTGGGTCGCCGTGAGCCGCGCCCCGAGGGCAAGTTCCAGTGTCCGCCGCGGTGTGTGCGCCCATGGCGAGCCTTCGAGCAACACGGCCGCCTCCACCGCCCCCAGGAACTCCTCGTCGCTGCGTGTCATGATCCGATCCTCGATAGGCCGCGCGGCTCCGGCCCCATGCCAGGTTCGCGTCATCCTGGCATTGTATTTTAATTGCACGCAATTAAAAGGACTCCGGTCACAAAAATGCGCCCGGGCAGCGCCCCCGCCTGGGGGCTGCGCCTCGCTACGGGCAGTTGCCGGCCAGGCGGTAGCCTGCGCTCAGCGCTGCCGCGGCGCTCTCGAAGTGGACCCGATTGGCCTCGCCCACGCGGGAGTAGCTTGGGCAGTCGGGGCGGTGGAAGACGCGCGAGTTGCGGTTGCCGCGCACCGCGCCTCCCGACCCCGGCGCGCGGTGATCCGGGGCGTGCTCGGCATCGTTGTCCGCCTGGCGCCCCGGATCGACGCCATCGGCCCGGGCGATTGGCCCGATCGCGGGCGCGCCCGTGAGCCGGGCGTAGACCGGGACATGGTCGGAGACCTGGGCGCGCATCATGGCGTTGGTGATCCCAAGCGCCTCGTGGACCATCACGATCCCGGCACTGGCGAGTGGTGGCGGGTTGCTGCGCGGCACGAATATGTTGTCGTAGAGGTTCGCCATCCGCCCCTCGATGGTGCTGACAGTGGTCGCCCCCTCGGTGATCAGCGGCTCCATGACCGCGGTGAGCTCCGCCCAGGCGGGGTTTCGTGGCGGCAGATTGAAGTCGCCGAGAATCACCAGCGGGTCGCCCTCGGCGAAGCGCTCGATGACAAAGTCATGGAGCGCGCGCAGCGCACGCGCCTCGCCCTGGCGCTCGGCCACGGTGTTGCCGTAGATCGCGTGGAGCGTTGCCAGCACCAGGCGCTCGCCGCTGCGCTCGGAGACAAAGCGCGCCACCATGGGCGGGCGCACGAACACATCCTGCGGATCGAGCGCGGTGAAGGCCTCGCCGGTAAAGCGCGCAGCGCTCTCGCGCCAGTAGTAGGCGTACTTCTCCTGGTAGCGCGTGCGCCCCTGGCGATCGGAGTAGACAAGCCCCCAGCGCTCGCCGCTGGTCGCCTCGAGCTTGCCGTGCAATCGGTAGGCGGCCTCGGCATTCATGACCTCCTGAACCGCGACCAGGTCAAAGGCATCCATCACCTCGGCGAGAAGATCAAAGCGCTTGTGCTCGCCCCAGCCCATGTTCTGGATATTCCAGCTCGCGATGCGAAGCTCCGCAGAGGCAACCCCGGGGAGTGCGCTCGCGAGGAGCACCAACCCGATCAGCACTGCCTTCAATCCCTGCCACCTGCCTCTATCCATGCCCCTGCCTTCCTCTTTTTTGTTTTGCCTCGACAAAGTCTAGCACCACCGGCCAGGCGCTGTCCCGCGTACCCTGCCGGACGCGCGCATGATATAATAGAAGTCAAATTAATGAAGGAGACTGTCCCCATGGCCGTGACCCCGGAATCCCTGCTCGAGAGCGCCCATGGCGCGCTGACCGTCGACATCCCGTCGCACCGTAAGAATGATGCCGACTGGCGCTCGCACCTCTCCGTGGTCGCCGACCTCTTTGCCCTTGGTGCTGCGAGCGCGCTCGCGCTTCGCAGGGACAGCGTCGAGATCAATGATGGCATCCACGTCGAGGGCTACTCGCTTGCCGTGCTGCACCTGCCGGAGGGCGCGCGGCGCGGTGACCGCGCCATCCTCACCCGGCGCTTTGTCGGGATCAGGGACCACTCGGTCAGCATTCAGGCGAAGGCCATCCCCTTCACCATCGGTGACCCCGATGCCTGCCAGGACCTGCTGGAGCGGCTCATTGATCAGCGCTTTGAGCACGACCCGGCGGTCGCGGTCGATGAGACCGATAGTGGGATTGGCAAGGCGATCCTGCGGAGCATCGCGGGCGAGGCGGATGCCACCAGGCGCAGCCCGGACATCGACGAAAAAGACCCCCTCGTGATTCACCGCCACCTTTCCTACGACCCGCTGGTCGCGCCCTGCGCCGGTTCACCGGCGGAGCTTCTCCTGGCTGATTTCTACGCCGACAGACGGGACCAGTACGCCGGCGCCGACCCCTGGCTCGGGCTGGACCGGCAGTTCACCAGCCTGCCGAAGATCGCCCGGATGATCGGCAGCCCCATTACCCAGGCCCTTGGGGTCGCAGTGTCGGCGACCACCGAGCGCATGTCCCGCAGGCTCCACCCCTTCGTGACGCGCAACCCCGATGGCTCGCCGCGCGCGGGTGCCGGGGCGTCATCCACGGCGTCGCATGTGACGCCGCTCATGATCGACTTCCTGCACCGTTCGGGGAGCCACGAGAACCTGATGCGGCGCGTCCAGGTGCTCGCCCAGTACCCGGAGCTCCCCTGGATGGACCTTCTGATTAACCAACGCTCTCATGACGGGTTCTTCCGGGCAATCGACGCCGGGGAGGCGGAGCCCGTCTTCGCGCTGGAAGAGAGCACCGGCCTTGGCAGGCGGCAGATCGAGGCGCTGATGGCGCTCGGTGACGAGGCGCTCCTTCGGGTGCTCGCCGCTCGCCGGGAGGCGCCGGCAGCACGGCTTCTGGCGAACACCCGCCCGTCCTTCCTGATGCGCCTGCCGGGCGACAAGCCCCTTACCGGGCGCACCTCCAGCACGCTGCTCGAGCTTGCCCAGGGGGTTGTGCGGGCGCCGGGCAGTTTCACCGCGTCGCTGATCGATCCCGGCGCGCTGATCGACCGGCCCCTTGCCGATCTGCTCGATGCCTTCCGGCGCGCCCCTGGCGCAGTCCGCCAGGGGCGTGGAGACCTCACCGGTCCGGCGCAGATCGACCACTACCTCGACTGCCTTGATGAGATCGCCGTGCGCACCGGGGCGACGGTGCCTGGCATGTCCGCACCGAACGCCCTCTCGCTGCTCGCCCAGGCGCGCGAGTGGGAGCGGCGCACCGACCTCGCGCTGCTACCGCGCCTGCACGACTGGGAGGCGGGCGTGCGCGAGCAAGGCGCTCGCGAGGCCGCCTGGGAGCCGCTGCTCGAGGGGGGCGAGCGCATCATCGACACCAGCGCCGGCGCGGTGGTGGTGCGCGAGCTGACCACCGCCTCGGCGCTCCACGCCGATGGGCTCGCCCTCAACCACTGCGTCGATGGGCTTGAGGATGGCTGCTGGGGTGGTCGCTATCGGGTCTTCTCCCTGACCGGGCCGGGCGGCATGCGCTCGGCGCTTGGCGTGCGCCTCGAGCACGCAGACCCGGAGATCGAGGCGCCCGATGCGCTCACCCTCACGCTCGAGATCCATGAGAGCGCTGACGCGAGCAAGCCCGAGGCGCGGCTCGAGGAGGCCGCCACGCTGCTCCTCGAGTTCCTCGCCGATGACCCTGCCCACAACGCGGTGGCGACAGAGATCGTCTACGGCGCCACCGTGCCGCCGGCCGGGCACCCGGGCGCGCAGACGCTGTTTGAGAGCCTCAATCTCGGCGAGATCAATGACATCTTCGGCGGTCTCCTTCCGCACGGACTTCGCCGTGCCCTCGATGAGACCCTGAAGGCGGCCGCCGAAGAGCGCGACGCCGAGCCTGCGCAGGACACGCGCCGACTCGGCTGACTGCTCGCCCCTACGCCGCCCGCCGTGCGCGGGCGGCGCTCAATGGTCTCGCAGGACGGCGCCTGCGCGCCGCGCTTGTCATGATCACCCGGCTGTTTTAATATATACCGTATAAATTAAATCAGTGCGGCCGGAGCCGGTCGTCAAACAGCCAGGGAGACCGGCGTCATGTCCGCTGCCGAGCACCACCAGCTTTCCTTCTTCCGACTGCCCTATGGGCTCCTGTCCGATCTCGACCAGGCGCTTTTTGGCTCTGTGGCCATGCGTAAGATCGATCTCGGCGAGGGGCTCTTCGACGTCCACTTCAGCTCCCCCGGGGCCCTCTCCCTTGACATCGAGATCGAGGTCGCGCGGTTCATGCGAAGTGCTGATGAGATGATGGCCGCAGCACCGCTTGCCGGCGTCTACCAGCAGCACCTGAAAGGGCTGATGCGCTATGTCGGCAAGCAGTGCGTGATCGAGGTCTGCGGGGCGGCCGGCGTGATCGGCCTGGTGCAGGCGGCACTCGCCCGGGCCGTCGCAGAGGGGCTGCTCGCCGCGGACGCCGAGGTCTTCGCCCGCGAGGTACTGGCTGTCGATCGCGGACCGACGCCGACGGTGATCCACTACCGCATCACCCGCGATGCGCTCCAGGCGGTCGACTCCGAGGCGCTTTTTGCCGCCTTTCGCGCCCACCCCGAGCGCCACCAGATCGCCCTGCCTGGCTGACGCCCGGGCCTAGCGCCCGAGCGCCTGGCTCGCCGCCTGCTGGCGCCCGGCCGGGGCGCTGATCGCTGCCTCGTCCACAGGCCCGCTATCGCCAGGGCGAAGCTCCCCGCTCAGATAGGCGAGCGGGTCGGACTGGATGTGCTCATGGCGCACCACATGGGCAAGGTCGGCGGCGCCCCCGTAGGCAAGGCGTCGCGGCAGCGTCCTTGCCGCGTTAAAGTGCAGATACTCCTGGAGCCACACGCAGGTCGCCGCCGGATAGAGTGTTTTCAGGACCGGGCCGTTTTGCACCAGAATCATCGGCGCGCCCGCCCCCCGGTAGCCGGGCACGTACAGACACTGCCTTTGATCCCGCGCGTTTCGAAGCAGCTGGTGGATATAGCCCTTGTGGCAGGCCTGCGGCAGCACGATGGCGCTATCGAGTGCGAGCACGATGGCAAGGCCCTCGCAAAGCCAGGGTGCGCGCTCGGCGGCACGCGCCAGAAAATGGCCGTCGACCTCCGGGAACGCCGGCAGGGGGCGCGCCTCGGCGAGGCGTCTCGCCATCCCGTGCTCCGTTCGGTGCCTGATCAGGTGTTCGCGTACGACATCCATGGTGGTCTCCTCCTCTATTTATTTTAACATCAAAGAAATATACCGGGCAGGGAAAAGACGCATTCGGAAGGTTGACTTTAATTAATATGCGCTATATACTCACCCTGTCGATTGCAAGGAGTCTCGCCATGACCGAGCCCCAGCAGTACCTGAACCAGTATGAGTGCCCGGAGTGCCAGAACCTGTGGGACGACGTCTGGGACAGCGCTTGCGACGACGACTGCGGTGAGTGCGGGCTGCGTCATATCAGCCCCTACGAGAGCACGGACCTGCCGTGCGAGGCCAGCCGGTCAGCGACCGGTTGAACTTTAGATACGGGTCAATATAATCGGACCTGTGAGCCCAACATGAGGATGACGCGCATGGTAGCCGTCGCGAAAACCGAACGTAACCTCTCCATCGGCGAGAACGCCGTATTCATGCGCCGCGATGCCGAGCTGACCGGTGTGGTGGTGGGACTGCTGGACGCCGGTGAGAGCGCCGGTGAGTTCTATGCCCGCAGCCGCGAGATGCTCCACGGCCTGGTCGGCGAGATCGCCGGCGGCGTCGAGCGACTCGGCGATGTCGACCTGCGGCTTGTCTCCGACGAGTCCGCAGACGACGCCGAGCCCCGCGTGCTGGTTGTCGCGAGCGCCTCGGTGCGCTGCGAGCCCGTCGTGGTCGACGGCGAGGCGGCCACCGACATCCACGCCTTCGTCTACGAGGTGCCCCACAGCCTGATCTGCACCCACTGGCACTAGCCCGCCCGCCGCCGGGTACCGACAGCCACCCGCGCCAGGACTGCCTGGTGCGGGTTTTTATAGGGGCGAAATTACCAGCTTGACAAGACTAATTAGATGCGCTATAATTAAAGGCGTCAACACAATGGAGATGTCACCCATGAAGAACGTGATCCGGCTCGGCCTGCTTGCCCTGACTCTCGCCCTGCTGGTTGGCTGTGGTGCCGACAAGATCGATGGCACCAACAGTGCGACCCTGAACGAGTCC
This sequence comes from Natronocella acetinitrilica, assembly GCF_024170285.1. NCBI lineage: Bacteria > Pseudomonadati > Pseudomonadota > Gammaproteobacteria > Chromatiales > Ectothiorhodospiraceae > Natronocella > Natronocella acetinitrilica. The sequence continues at coordinate 361,599 of NZ_JALJXV010000003.1, read as the reverse complement.
CTGGACCGCATGGTCTCACAGATGGATCGCGCCGAGGCAACACGCTTTCGCCGCGCCGTCCAGGTGGCGGGGCTAAACGGCGAGAGCCTGTTCCAGGTGGCCTCCTCGGGGCGGGCGATCGACGAAGTTCTCGCCGATAACCTGCACGGCATGACCGCCAAGCAGATTTTCGAGCGCGCCGAGGCGCTCCAGCGCTAGACGCTCAAGCTGTCCCCGACAGCCCCGCTCCGGCGGGGCTTTTTTGTGATGGAGTTCAGATAAACAGCAAAATAATGATTGACCTTCTCCGTCATTTTCCGTAAACTAATGCAATCGTGGTACCGGACGTACCCCGTAGCTGAAGATACTTTCCTCCTTTTGTGTCAGGTGATGATGCTCGGCGGCCCTCTGGGCCGCCTTTTTTTGTGCCTGTGGGGGTCTGGCGAGCGACACGCAACAACGCACGGCGCGCGGAGCCCGCGCCCTGTGGTAGGCTCAGGGGCTGGAGGTGATGAGCATGGCAATACAGGGCATTCCGGGCGATGAAGGTGCACGCCTCGCACTCCTCGAGGAGCTGCGGCTGCTGGAGGGCGGGGCCGATCGGCTCTTCGAGGGCCTGACCGCGCTTGCGCGCAGCGTTGCCGGCTGCGAGCACGCCTTTGTCTCGCTGGTCGGCGCCGATCAGCAGCATCTGGTGGCAAGCCTTGGCATCGCCGGTGGTGCGAGCAGCCGGGCGCAGAGTTTCTGCACCCACGTGATCGATGCCCGCGCACCGCTTGTGATCGAGGACACGCTCGCCGATCCGCGCTTTTGTGATAACCCGGCGGTCACCGGTGCGCCGCACCTGCGCTTCTACGTTGGCCTCCCCCTGGTGCTCGATGTGACTGTCAGCCCGCTGGCAACGCTTTGTGTGAGCGACACCGCACCGCGCCCCGGCGGGCTCTCGGACGAGGCGATGGCGCAGCTCCGGCTGATCGCACGCCTCGCCGAGGAGCGGCTTCGCACGCGGCGTTCGGCGTTGCGCGCTGCCAGGCTCCAGGAGACGCTCACCGGGCGTGACCGGATGCTTGAGGTCATCCAGCGCCTCTCCGGCGCGGGCTTCATGGTGCTCGACGCCGCGCTTGTGATCCGCGAGTGCAATGCGGCCATGGCGACACTGCTTGAGTGCGAGCCGGCTTCGCTCGCAGGTGAGAGCGTGCTCACCATTACCCATGCCCCGCTTCGCGCGCGCGCCGAGGCGACGCTTCAGGGCGTGCTGCGCGGTGGCATCAGGGCCCGCGGCGAGTGGGCGATGCTCGATGCCAGTGGCGCGATCCGCGGTGCCGAGGTGCGGGTCGAGCGCCTGGTGCTCGAGGGCGCGCCCTGCCTCGTCTGTGTCGCCGGCGACAGCACCGCGGCGCGGCGCTCCGCCCTCCTTAACGCGGCGGAAACCCGCACCCTCTCGGCGCTCGGCGCCCAGGCGAGCGCCGCCGAGGTGGCCGCCCCGGTGGTCGATCTCCTGCGCGAGCACCGCCCGGGGGCGGGCGTTGTCTTCAGTGTGCTACGCGAGGGGGCGCTTGAAGTGGTCGCAGCGCGCGGTGTTGATGCGCACGCGCTCACCACGGCGCTTTGTGCAGCCTCGGACACGCCGGCGCGCGAGGTGCTGCTCCACGACGCACCGGTCCTGCTGCTCGGGCTTGATGACCACCCGCGCTGGCCGCAGGCGTTGCACCCGGTCTTCGAGGCCGGCTTCTGTGCGCTCTGGTGCCTGCCCGTGCACGATGAGGATCGCACCATGCGCGGCGTGCTGACACTCGCGCTGCCAGGCGGCGTGCTGCCGGCGACCCGCGAGCTCGGCTTTCTGGAGGCGATGGCCGCGGCCGCCGGTACCGCACTCGCCCGCCTTGAGCTTCTCCAGGCGCTCGATCAGCGCGCCCACCAGGATTCGCTGACCGGCCTTGGCAACCGCCACATGCTCCGCGACGCGCTCCCCCAGGCGCTCTACCGCGGCGCCCGCGAGGCGAGCCCGACGGCGCTCATGCTGCTCGATCTCGACCGCTTCAAGCAGATCAACGACACCCACGGCCATGCCGCAGGCGATGCCCTGCTCGTTGAGGTCGCAAGGCGCCTGCGCGCGGTGGTGCGCGAGCGCGACCACGTGGTGCGCCTCGGCGGGGATGAGTTCGTGCTGGTGCTCCAGGGCTGTGACCGGGCGCTCTGCGAGTGGGTGGCGCGGCGGATCGCCGCACGCTTCGAGGAGGCGGTTGCCGTCGGCGCGCTCTCGCTCAGGAGCCGCCCGAGCATCGGCATTGCGCTCGCCGAGCCAGGCGACGTCGACGCCGAGGCACTCCTTGCCGCGGCCGACCGCGCCATGTACGCGGCCAAGGCCGCCGGGCGTGGCACCCACCGCTTTGCCGGCGATGCCAGCGCCGAGCACCCCGCGAGCGCAGGGCGCGGCGGCCCGGGAGGTTAGGGCGCGGGGGTCGCGGCCTGGTCCCTGCGCGGTGCACGGAAGCAGTCGAGTGGACAGCTGACGAAGCTGACCGCAACCGCCCCCTCGCGCTCGGCGAGCTCGCGGCTCACCTGCGCGCGCAACACGCTGCCCGCAGCCTGCGGGGTGAAGACCTGTGCCTGCGGCCCGCTCCTGCCGCTGGCAAGGCTGTAGGGGTGGTTACTCGCAGTCACACGCCCCGCCTGTCGCGCGGCACTGATCTGCTCCCGGTACTGCATCATCTGCTCGACGTTCATCGCTCCCCCTGCCATCAGGGCGGCCCGCACGCCACGCGCGAGCACAAAACGCCCGACCCCCCAAGTATCCCGCCGCAACGCGGCGCTGTCAACGCGTCCCGGGCGAGGAAGCTGGCCTTGCGGGGCATTTCGACTTATTATAGCGGTTACAAATTAGACAGGAGGTCCGTCATGGCGGAAATCATGCTTGAGCCGACGGCAATCGCCGCCTGGCAGCGCCTGGTGCAGGGTGCGGCGCGGCGCTGCGCGCTGTCGCTCGACGAGACCTGCGAGGCGCATCTGGTCTTCACCCTGGCTCGGGGGCTGCGCGATGCGCCGATGACCGGCCAGGCGATGGCGCTGCCCTATCTCGCCGCGATGCAGGTAACCGGTGGCGAGCGCCGCGTGCAACTTGAGATGGTGGGTGATGGCTGTCTTGTCATCGCAGGGCTCTTCCCGGGGATCGCGCGGCGCCGACGCCTGCGCGCTACCTACTACATCGACCTCGGGCGCTCGGCCTACCAGGAGGCGGCGGTCGGTGCGCGCGAGGGGCAGGCCGCACTGCTGAGCCACCTGGTGGCCGAGTTCCCGCGCATGGTCTCGGTCCTCGGCGCGGTGCGCGAGTGCCTCCCGGGCGGGCTCTGGGAGCGCGCGGCGCGCGCCATCGGCGAGGACGCCGGGAGCCTGCCGCTCGACGCGGGACTCGCCACGGCTCGCGGCCAGCGCCCCCACTAGCCCCGCAGCCGCCTGCCACACGCCCTGCGGTGTGGCATACTGCCGCCTTCGTGATTGGAGGGAGGGCGTGCGGTGCAGCTGTCAGACTATGTCGACATCTCGGCGGGGTACTCGTTTCGCGAGCGCATCATCGATGACCCCGCGGGTGACGCCCTGGTGCTCCAGGCGGGCGATCTCGATGGCACCGGGGGCATCAACTGGGCCGGCGCGCACAAGGTCCGGCTGCCCCGGCGCGGGCGCGCCAACTGGCTGCAAGAGGGCGATGTGCTGATCGCCTCCAAGGGCGCGAGAAACACCCTCGCGGTGGTCGACGCGCCCCCGGGGGATGCGATCTGTGCGAGCAACCTCTTCGTGATCCGCCCCGACCAGACGCGCCTGCTCCCCGCCTACCTCGCCGCCTTCATGCGCGCAGGCCCCGGCCGGGCCTTTCTCGAGCAGGCCGCCGAGGGCTCGAAGGTCGCGCACCTGCGAAAGAGCGCGCTTGCCGCGATGCCGCTCAACCCGCCGCCGATCGAGCGCCAGCGCGAGCTCCTCACCCTCGAGGAGGCCATCGACGCGGAGCTCGCCGTGCTCGATCGGCTGCGCGAGAACCGCGCGCAGACCCTTTCAGCGCTCTTGGGCGAGGGGCTTGAGGCGCAGGAGGTGGCCCATGGATAGCCTGCTCACGTTCAGCCTCTCGCGCTTTCGCGATGTGCCGGCGAAGGATGCCTGCTACTGCGTGCTCGCCCTCTTCACGCTGCGCTGTCTCAGCGATGACGCAGCTGCGGGCTCTGTGATCAGCGTGCCCGAGGACGCCGACTTCCGTACCCTGTATGCCGCGCGCGGCGAGAGCGGACTTGCCGAGCGCATCGACGCGGCACTCGCCGCACTCGGCCACGCCAACCCGCAGGCCGTCGGCGCGCTCTTTACCGCCTTCTCCTTTGCCCGTGACCTCGAGATGCCGGCGACGCGCCGGGACCGCGCGCTGCGCGAGGTGCTCGGCGATCTCGCACCGGGGATCTTCATGGCGCATCCCGAGGAGCAAAGCAGCGCGGCGCGCGAGTCGGTGGTCAATGCGCTGATCGAGCACATCGCCGCCGATGCCGGGCGCGACCCGGATGTGGCAAGCGCCCCGGCAGGCCTGGTGGGGCTGATGGCCGCCCTCGCCAGCCCGCAGGCCGGCGAGCGCATCTACGACCCGGCCTGCCGCTTCGGCGAACTCCTCGCCGCCGCCGGCCTTGCCACCGGGGAGGCGGATGGGTCCGCCGCGACGCACTTCTTCGGCGAGACCGATGATCCGGTGCTTGCCGCGGTGGGCGCAATGCGCCTGCTCATCGCGCGCCGCGCCGAGCAGAACATCCGCTGCAATGCGCCACTGCTCCAGCCCGCCTTCGCCGAGGGCCCGGGCGCGCTCGCGCGCTTCGACGTGGTGCTCTCCACCCTGCCGCCGCGCATCCATCCGGCCACGGTGCCCTCCCAGCGCCACTACGTCCAGGACCCCTACCGGCGCTTTCGCCGCGGCACGCCGGCAAAGCAGCACCCGGAGATGGGCTTTCTCCAGCACATGGTCGAGTGCCTCGCCCCGGGCACGGGACGACTTGTCGGGCTCTTCAGCCGTGGGGTGCTCGTGCGCGGCAGTGATGAGCAGGAGGTGCGCCGGCTGCTGCTCGAGGAGGGGCTGGTGGAGACGGTCATCGCTCTGCCCGAGAAACTCCTCTTCGAGCACCGCGCAGCCCCGGTGCTGTTGGTGCTGCGCGCTGGTCGCACGGACGACGACGTGCTGCTACTCGACGCCAGTGATCAGTACAAGGCGCGGCGCCACCAGAACGTCCTCGAAGACAGCCACATTGCCCGCATCCTCGAGCTGGTTGCCGCGCGGCGCGATGTGCCGGGCGTCGCCCGCCGCGTGGCGCTCGATGCGATCCGCGCCGAGGACTTCAGCCTGCACCTGCCGCGCTACATCCGCCAGGACTCCGGCGCACCGCGCTCCCAGGCCGCGCTGCGCGCCGAGCACGCGGCACTCCTTGGCGAGTTGCGCGAGCGCGCCGCCGAGGTCGACGCGCTACTCGACGAGGGGCCCTAGAAGCGCGCGCCGATCGATCCGACCACCTGACCGCTGCCGCCGCCCTTGCCCCGCGAGAGCGTGCTCGCATGGTAGCCAAGGCGAAGATCAAGCCCGGCGAGGGCGTGGCCCACACCCAGCGCGCCAAAGCCACGGCCGTTGCGCGGGTCCGATGAGTCGAGGCTGGCCGCGCCGAGCTCGGCGAAGACGTAGCTATCAAGACCCAGCGCGTAGTCGCCGTGTAGCAGCAACTCGGTGTAGCGGCCGCGGGAGACCTCGCTCTCGATGCGCGCGCCGGCCCGCCAGCCAATCGCCGCATAGACAAGCCCCGCGTAGGCGGCCGTCTGACTGCCCCGCGCCGGCGCCCCGGGGTAGCGCGACTGAATGAGCCCCAGATCCAGGGCGATCGCCTCGCCAAGCGGTGCGCGATAGCCGCCGTAGAAGGCCATCTCCAGGTACTGGCCGTCGGTGTTGCGCAGGCTCACGTTGCGGTTGCCAAGATACGCCCCGCTGTCATGATCAAGCCGCAGGCCACCGGAGAGCGCCGGGCGCCCGCCGGTCGTGCTCTCCCCCCAGTGCGTGTCGTTGCTGGCAAGGGTGAGCTCGCCACTCCAGCGAAGCCCCGCACCGAGATAGGTGTCGGCGAACGCCGGCTGGCAGCTTGCGAGCGCGAGCGCCGCGGCAAGCGCAATGGCAGGCTTGGTCATCATCAAACGATCCTCATGTCGTCCAGTCGCGCGCAGGGCGCGGTGCGGGAGGTGTCCCGCGAACCCGATTAGTCTATGCGAATTTAATTATTTTGTCATTTATTAAATACCTCCTCGATTGCCCCTACCGGTCTGCGGCAATCGATCAAGGCGGCGCTGGCTGATCGACCGTGTTGCGAGAGATCGCAGGCTCCCTGGTTGGTGATACGGCGTTGCCGGAGCGCTGCCCTGAGGAGACCGACCACGGCGCGCTCTCCCCGGCGGGCTCAAGGCGTAGTGCTATACTTCCCCGTGCCTAGCAATCTGGAGCATTTGCCGTGAATCATGCCATCGACAAGGGGGAAGCCAAGGGAAGTCTGCGTGGGCACCCGTACACGGCCATCCTTGCGTTCGAGTCCCGATCCTACGTTGGTTTTCCGCCCCTCAGTGATTTCACCCTGTCGTCCGCGGCCAGGGGCCAGGCTGATCTCGACCTCGATGCGCTTCGCCAGGCGTTTGATAGTCAGGTGCTCAAAGTGTCGGCCCGCGACATCGAAGCGTTTATCAACGAAACCCAAAAGTTTGCCCGAGCCCTTGATGTGGCCGCAAAGGGTGCTGATTTGCGAAGCCTTGATGTGCTGCTCGCGACAAGCTGGGTCCGTCTCGCCGACATCAAGCACATCCTCCCACCGAGAAAGCTCAGATCTCGCGCCGAAAAGGGGGCGCGCCTGACGACGGAGGAGTCTGAGAAGGTGCTGCGCATTGCGCGCGTGGCCGAAGCTGCGACCGACTTTTTCGGCGACAAGGGCAAGGCGGATAAGTGGATGCGATCGCCAAAGCGATTCCTCGACGGCAAGGCCCCTGCCGACATCATGCACATGGAGTCCGGCGCGTGGTTGATCGAGAACCACCTGCTGCAATCAGAACATGGCTTCGCTGCGTGATCGTGCACCGACTGAGCGCGCCAGCCCACAAAGCGCTGGATGGGGCGGGCGGGCTTGTCGCCGCAGGGCGTTGGCACAGCCTCCGGCGCCCCGTCTTCTACGCGGCGAGTTCCATCGCGCTGTCTGTTCTTGAGCGGCTTGTGCACCTCGAGATCGAGGCTGGCGACCTACCGCCCGATCAGTGGCTGATCAGCCTGGAACTCGATGATGCTTGCATCGAAGCTGCCGCGGGCGTTGCATTCGATGACATTGCGGCAACGCAGGCCCATGGCGATGCGTGGCTCGCGTCGGCGCGAAGCGTCGCTCTCGCCGTTCCCTCCGCAGTGATCCCCGAAGAACACAACCTTGTCGTCAATCCAGCCCACCCGCAGTTCTCAAGGTGCTGCAAGGCCACCGCCGACAAGGCATACCCCCTTGACGAGCGACTGTTCAAGCTCCAGGGCCCGGCGGACAAGCCCTGAAACGTCGGGCGCGCACAATCCCCATCGGCACCGCGCGCTGAGTCATCACCCGGATTTTCAGCGGAAGATTGCGTTTCGCGTCACCCGCAGCCCCTCGCGGGTCTCGCTCGTTGACTCGGCGCGATCGAGCCGGGTGAAAAGCCCATGGGCGTCGCGGCGCTGCCCGAGGTGGTGCAGCGACCAGGCGCGCATGAGATCACGCTCGCGATTTGCCGGCAGCTCGGCAAGCAGGCTATTCGCCCGCTGGTAGTCACGCGCCTCGAAAGCGGCCACCGCGCGCTCGGCGCGCTCGATCTCCCGCAGGGGCGCAAGGTGCGCATCACGCACCCCGTGGCGCGCGGCGACGCGAAGCCCGGCGCTCGCGCCATCGCGCTCGGCTGCGACAAGGGCAAGCCCAAGGCCCGCGTCGGCGCGCTCCTCGCCTTCAGCCCCAGCGCCAAGCGCCCGGGTGAAATAGTCCTCGGCCACCTCAGCCCGCCCGGCGGCCTTCTCGCACCAGCCACCCAGGAGCAGGAGTCCGGGGCGCTCGCCATCGGCAAGTCCTGCACGCACCTCGCGCAGGCAGCTGGCATGCTCCCCCGCCTCGAGCGCCTGGGCGGCGCGCTGCCCATGGCCACCATCGGCACCAAGCAGCGGGGTGAGTGCCGCATCGTGGGCGGCGGAGCGCGGTGCGTACTCGGCGACCACCGCCTCGACACGGCGCTCCTCGCCGAGCGCCCGGTGGGCAAGCGCGAGCCCCTCTGCCGCCTCAACATCAGCCTTGTTTGCGAGCGCGGCGCTGAAAAGGCGCTGGGCGTGGGCGGCGGCACCCTGCTCGAGCTCGTGCCAGGCGAGTGCGAGCGTCACCGCGCGACTTTGTCCAGCAGCCGCGCGGGCGGCCTCGCGCTGCGCGTGGGTGAGCGCGTCACCGGCCTCCGCCGACTGCCCCAGCAGCGCGACCAGCGCATCCTCATGGGCGGCCCTGACAGACTGCCACTGGCCGCGCCACGGCCGCGCGATGGCCTCGCCGCGCGCCGGCTCACCGGTTGCAATGGCAACGCGGGCAAGGCCCTGGATCGCATTGGCGTTGACCCCCCAGGCGCGGGAGCGCTCGAACCACTCGGCCGCGTTTGCGTGCTCGCCGCGGCGGTAATAGTGCCAGGCGAGGATATTGGCCTTGGCCCGTGAGCGCTCCTCCATGATCTCGGCGGCGAAGTCCGCTTCCAGCGCCTCGCCAAGCGGGCGGTCGGCACCGGCAAAGCGCGCGTCAAGACCGCTGCCGGCATCACCTTGCTCTGCGAGCAGCGCCTCGATGGCCTCTACCGTCGGCCGATCGGGCGCGTGTTTCTCAAGATGGGCGCGGGCGAGCGCTCGCATCGCCACCTCCCCCTGCTCGGCGCGGTGCTTCTCAAGCGTTGCCCGTGCGACGTCGGCACCCGGGCAGCGCGCCAGGGTCTCGGCGTGGTTGGCCCGCGCCGCCTCGAAGCGCTCAAGCCGGCTCAGTGACTCTGCGGTGCGCCAGCGAAGATCAAGCCGCTCGCAGCCAAGCACCTCGGGTGTCGCTTTTGCCGCCGCGACCACGGCGTTGTCATCACCGGCCTTCGAGGCGACGAGCAGCGCGGCGGCCGCCGGCTCGACGCGCAGCGCCGTTGCGAGCTCCTCGCCGGGTGTGAAGTGCGGATGCGCGGACCTGAGGCCCGCCAGGGCGCGCTCGGCGGCGTCGAAATCCCCCGCGGCGATCGCCCGCCAGACCGGCGTCGTGTCGGCGTCGGTCTCGGCCTGGCTGAAGAGATCCCGCGGCACCTGCCAGTCGGGGTCAGCGGCCTGCAGCCGCCGGATCTCCACGGCCAGTCGTTCGCGCTCACCGCTTCGGGCGTAGTGGCGCAGTGCCCGCTCGCGCTCAAGCGCGGCGGGGCCGTCCACCCCCTCGATGCTGAGTTCGATCACAAGCTCGCTGGTGCCCGCCGAGGCGAGCCCCGCGGCCAGCAGCAGGGCACAGACACCCCAGGTCTTCACGGACATTGCGTCTGCTCCTCTTCGTGGGCGACGAGCGCAAGCAGCTCGAGCACCGCGGGGTAGTAGTCGGTGGCAGGTCTTGCCGGGCGCGGATCAAGCCCGCGTGTGAGGCGGTCGATGGCGCGGTAGCCCGCATGCTCGCCCGCCATGGTGGTCTGCCCGCTGTCGAGGTCGACATCGAGCGCGTAGCCCTCGGGCGCTGGCAGTGCGCGGCGGTGGGCTTCGAGCGCCGGGTGCGCGCGCTCACAGCCCCAGATGAGGTAGAGCGGGATGCGCACGGCGTCAAATGCCGAGCGCGCATCAAAGACGCCGCTTTGGGCGATGGCGCCATCCGCATCGAGCGCAAACCAGTCCGGCAGACGCTTCGTTCTGGCATCGATGGCGCGTGTGATGAGCGCGTGGGCATCGGCTGCGAGCGCCTCCCAGCCACCCGCGGGGTCGGCGCGCCCGAGTGCCGAGAAAGCGGGGGTAATCCAGTAGGAGGGGTTTAGCGTCAGCACCCCGTCGTGGACGAACCCCTCCGGCCCGGGGACGAGCAGCCGCAGGCCGGCCTGCTCACGCACCAGGTGGGTGGTAATGGCATCGATGAGCGCCTCGGCCTCGCGGGCAAGTGCGGGCTCGCCGAAGCGCTCAGCCGCCCGCAGCAGCGCCCAGGCGATCAGAAGATCGCCGTCTGCCGCCGCGTTCGCATCACTCACCGCCTCGCTCGCCGGGCTCCACGACCAGGCATGCAGGCGGTCGTCCGGGCGTACGGCGAGCGCCTCACGGGTGAAGCGGTGGAGTGCGGCGAACGCCGCCTGGTCATTGAAGTGCACGGCGAGCAGCATGGCGTAGCCCTGCCCCTCGCTGTGGCTGATCATTGCGTTCTCGGTATCGACCACCCGCCCCTGGCTTGTGACAAAGCGCTCCTTGAAGCGCTCCCAGAGCGCTGCATCGCTGCCTGATCCGGCCATGGTGCTGGCAGGCAGGAGTAGTGCGAGGGCGAGTGCCACCCCGGCAAGCACCCCCAGTCGTGCCGGATCCACACGCCGACTAGTCATCGAGATCCTCCAGGCGTCGCCTGCGGTCGCGCACCAGCAGCAGGTGCAGCAGCGCTGCGAGCAGGAGCACGACCAGCGCGCCGAGGCCGAGCATGAGCCCGACGTTGTTCTCGGCAAAGGCACTGATTCGGGCGGCAAGCCCGCGGGCGCCGCTGCCGCTCACCTGCACCCTTGAGGCGGCGATGCTCTGGTGTGCGCCGGCCTGGTCGATGAAGAGCGCGCCGCCTGCAAAGGCCTCCGCTGGCAGCGCGGCAATGCCCCGCGCGCCGCTATCGAGTGCCCCGGTGGTGCCGGCGGTGAGGATGAGCCGCGAGGGCGCCCCCGATGCCCCGCCCGCCACCTCGATCAGCGCCGCGTGCTGCTCGCTGCCTGGGAGTGCCTGTGCCTCGCGCAGAAAGCCCGCATCGGCAAGGCTGCCGCGGGCCCGGCGCCACCAGCCCGGATCCTCGCCTGGTGCCCCTGCGGCGTCTGCGAGCGGATCAATGATGCCAAGGCGCTCACGAAAGCGCTCGCGCTCATCACTCGCCGTGCGCCCGGCCTGTGCGCCCTCGGGCGCCTCGCGCGCGGGCAGCAGCCGTGAGAGCGCACCCCGTGGGGTGTCGGAGTCGGCGAGGAGCGCCTCCGGGAGCTCGTGCACCGTGCCGGCTGCGAGCATGGGCGTCGCGCCGGGCGGCGGCAGGCGGATATGGCCAGCCACCGGCACCAGATGGCCGCGGGCATGGGCGAGCCGCGCGGCGAGATTGAGCACCGCCGCCTGGGCGGCGTTGCCACCACCAATGGCGACAAGATCAAGGCGCCTTGCGCCATCGCCGGGGTAGCCGAGGTGCAGCGCGCTCGCGAGATCCGGATGGCGCGGCAGCGCACTGAAGGCGGGCATGTGCAGGGTCGAGTCGCCGTAGAGCATGAAGCGGGTTTCGACCTCGCTCGGGTCGCTGAGCGGGCAGGCGACTCCTGGCTCCCGCGGCAGTGCGGCGCGCAGCTCGATGGTGTTCTCACCGGCGCGGAAGTGCCGCCAGGGCAGCTCGATGCGGGCGCTCTCGGTGACCCGCCCGGCCGGGTCGTGCAGCCGCTCGCGGCTCACCCACCGGCCGTTGACGAAGAGATCCAGGTCGGCGTCCACATTGGCGGCGACGGCGTAGGCGAGTGTCACCGCCGGGCTCGCCCCGCGGCGCGCCTCCGGGGCGAAGCCCGCCGGCAGCAAAAAGCGCAGGCTGCTCACCTTCTCGCGGGCATAGCCCGGGTGGAAGCTGTGGCCGAGCTGATCGAAGCGGTAGCGCCCGGCGCGCTCGATGCGCGGCGTGCGTGCGCGAAGCGGTGCGCGCTCTGCAAGCGCGCGGATCGCCTCGCGCACCTCCGCCTCGTCACGCCCGCTGACAATGAGGCTCAGTCCGGCGCCGTCGCGCTGCTGCCAGATCCGGGTGTAGGGCCCGCGGATCTCGGCATGCAGGGACTGCTCAAGGTGTGGGCGCAGCGCCTCGCGGGTGCCGATCAGCACCTGGTCGCGACCACCCCCGGCGGGTATCAGTGGGTCGAACCCGGTGTCCTGGCGCTGGCCGAGGGCGAGCACGTCGATCGCCGGTGTTGCGCCCCGGGCAAGGCGAAGGGAGAGCGCCTGCACCAGCTCGCCGGCCTGGGCGAGGAAGGCACTGACCGGCACCGCCTCGGGGCGGATCACGGTGAGGCTGTTGCCGCCAAGGCGCGCTGCAAGGAGAAGCTCAAGCCCGCCCTGGGAGGGGGTTGTACCCTCCAGGTAGACCGGGGTCAGGCGCGCGCCGGCGAGGTCGATGGCGCTCCAGAGCTCGTGGGTGGCCTCGAGCGAGCAGTCAACGCGGTGGTGGTGGATCGCCTCGAGTGTGAGCAGGTTCTCGCCGGCGGTGAACGCCTCCGGGCGCAGGCGAAGGCGCAGCGTGCGCTGCTCGCCAAACGCTGCCAGCGGCACGCGCGAGAGCGCCTCGCCGTTGACCGCCAGGGTGAGCACGGATGCCTCGCCGAGCACGTCGACGGCGCTCTGGAGCGGTAGCGCGAGCGCCACCTCGGCAAGCCGCTCGGGGTCGGGGATCATGAGCGCGAGATCGGCGCGGGCATACTCCCCGGCGAGGCGAAGCGCTGCCGTGCCGGGCTCGGCCAGTAGCATGCCGTCTGCGAGCACGCCGCGGCGCGGCTCCTCGGCATGGGCCAGGGCGGGCGCGAGCAGGAGCGCGGCGGTGGCGAGTAGTGCGCCGAGCAGCGCGCGTGGGGTGGCGATGCGGGCCATGATCAGAGGGTCTCCGTCTGTGGCGAGCGCCGTGTGGCGCGCTCCCGGCGGCGCTCCTCGAGCCCGCGCAGGGTGAGCACGCGCAGCAGCGCGTAGAGCCCGGTCAGGGCGAGGCCCAGGAACTGGAGCGTGCCGATGAAGGCACTGCGGTAGCGGCGCTTGCTGTCGAGATAGCGCTTGATGTGGGTGTTGCTGCCATACATGAGCGAGGACCAGGCGGCGAGCTCGCGCTCGCAATCGGTATCCACCTCGCCGCGAAGCCGTGTGCCGCCGCGCACCGGGGTGCGATCGATCAGGCGCACCGGCACGCTCGCCTCATTGATCTCGATCTGCACGTGGCTCTCGCCCACCCGCGCGATCTCCTCATCCACCACCAGGTTGACGCCGGTCACCGAGATGTCGCGCACCTCGGCGTCGAGTGTGCGGCCATCGAGTCTCGCGCGAACGGCGATGGCAACCGGCAGGCGCGGGTAGCGGCGGCGCTGGCGGCGCTCGCACATCACCCCAAGCGCTGCCAGGGCGAGCACCAGGTTGAAGGCATTGAAGGCGCAGACGAGGAGCAGCACCGGTGCGGTGTCGGGGTTGGTGATGGCGCTGATCAGTGCCGCGACCATGCCGCCGATCAGCAGCACGGGCAGCACGACGAAGGTGCGGATGAGCGGCGAGAGGTCATCGCGCGCGAGCGTCTCGCCCTTGTCGGTGACGTTGAAGTGCGGCGCCCAGGGCCGGAGCAGCACGCCGCCGAGCGCGCGCAGCAGGTAGACCGACTGCACCGCCTCGTAGAGATCGGAGATAAACGGCCTGCGCAGGTGGCCGTAGCTTGCGTGGGCGAGCGTGATCACCGCCACCAGGTAGGGCAGCGCGTAGGCGATGAACTCCTCGATCGAGGCCATGTAGATCGACACGCCGAAGAAGAGGAAGACCAGCGGCGCGGCGAAGAACACCAGGCGCGGCAGCGGGAAGAGCCAGTAGAGCTGGATCGCGAGATAGCAGAGGCGCTGCGCGAAGGTGAGCCCCCGGGTGAGAATCGGGTTTTTGTAGATGAAGATCTGGATCATGCCCTGCAGCCAGCGCGAGCGCTGGCCGACAAAGCCAGAGAAGGTCTCCGGCTGCAGCCCGGTGATGAGCGGCTCATCGACATAGCACGAGCGCCAGCCCCGGGCGTGGAGCGTGATCGCGGTCTCCGCGTCCTCGGTCACCGACTTGCCGCAAAAGCCGCCGCTGTCGTTCAGCGCCGCGCGCGAGAGCACCGCCGCCGAGCCGCAGAAAAAGCTCGCCCCCCAGCGATCCAGTCCGTTTTGCACCAGCGAGTAGAACATCTCGTTCTCCCCGGGCGATCTCCCGGCGAGGCCGAGGTTTCGCTCCAGCGGATCGGGGGTGATGAAGGCGTGCGGGGTCTGCACCAGGAAGCATTTCGGGTCACGCACGAAATGCCCCACGGTCTTCAGCAGAAACTCCCGGGTCGGCACGTGGTCGCAGTCGAACACCGCGATCAGATCGCCTGTCGTGTGCATAAAGGCAGCGTTCAGGTTGCCCGCCTTCGCCTGGGTGTTGCGCTCGCGACTCAGGTAGGTGGCGCCGGTGCGCGCGCACAGTGCCCGAAGCGCCCGGGCGCGCTCGGCGGCCTGCTCGGCGCGCGCGGGGTCGGCATCCGTGAGCTTCTGCGTCGTGCCGCCGTCATCGAGCAGGTACACGCGGAGCTTCTCGGCAGGGTAATCGAGGGCTGCCGCCGCGCGCAGCGTGTGACTGACAAGCTCGGGGCTCTCGTTGTAGGTCGGGATGTAGACATCCACACTCGGCCAGTCCGCGCAGCGCTCGGGCAGCGCCGGGGTCTTGCGCCGGATGGGGTCAGAGATGACGAAGAAGTTCAGCGCCAGCATGAGGATGGTGTAGGCCTCGGCAAGATAGAGCGTGAGGCCGAGAGCGAGTGCCAGCGGATCCTCGGACGGGGGCAGGGTGTGGGTGGTGCGCCAGACCAGGTAGCGCCCGACCACCAGGGTCACCACCAGCAGCATCACCACGCGCAGAAAGCCGCGCGGGCGCACCAGGTAGAGGACGCCGACCACGCCAAGGGCGCTTGCAGCGAAGACCGACTGCGCGGCAAGCGAGAGCGGCTGCGCCATGAAGAGTGCCAGCACGCCGGCAAGCACGAGCGCCCCGAGTGCGATCAGCGCACGGCTCAAAAGGCGCATGTCTGCCCCTGCTCACAGCCCCTGGTCAAGTTGTCCGCCACGCGGCCCTCTCCTGCGGGATTGGCCCGCGATCATGACAGTGGCAGGCCGCAACGGCTTGCCACAACTGCTTCGGACTATATATTAAGCATTCAATTAAATCAACCTGGTAGGCGGCCCGCAAGCCGACAGCCTGCGCGAGCGCCCGCAGCCTTGTCAGCCCCGCCGGGTCGCGCATCACCACTTGCAGGAATTTCTGGTGCCGGCGACAGCACTTGCAGCTTTTCGGCTTTTTGCCTGCAGTACTTGCAGTTATTCCCGATCGCGCCGGCAGTACTGGCAGTTATTCCTGTCCTGACTCGCCCGTGCTTGCAGCTTTTCCTTGCCGGGCAGCCCCGGGGCTCCCTGCGGTGCGCTCTGCGCATGCCCCGCTGGCCAGGGCTGCCTTGACAGGGGCCGCAGCGCCGCTATCCTCGTCGCACCTGATGCCTGGAGGCCTTCATGCCTGCGATCACCGAGCTGCTGCCCGCCTTTGTCCGCCTTGGCAACCGTGTTGCGCTCGAGCGCCCGAGTGGGCTGCGCGCCTTTGCCGTGGTCGGCTACCTGGATTGCGGGGTTGAGGCGCTCGCGCTGGATGACGCCGGGCATGCGGCGATCTGCCGGTATCTTGCCGATTTCGCCGACATCCGCCTGGAGTGGGTCGAACAGGTGCAGATCCGCTTCGAGGAGGCCGAGGCGGATATCGAGCGCGAGCGGGTGCTGCTGCTTGATCTTGAGTCGCTCGACTTCCGCGCAGGCCGCATCCCCGAGGATGACGGCGAGGCATCGGCCCGCCAGCATGGCGCCCTGCGCGCCACCCTGCGCACCCTGGAGCTCGATGCCCTGATCCGTGCGACCGCCGGCCCGCGGCTTGCCGAGTGGCCGCGCCGCTAGCCAGGGCAGCGGATCTGCCTGTCGCCCCGCCTTCATCAACCGCCGGAGGATCTCGCATGCAGCAGCTCACCCACGACGCCTTCTCGATCGCCATCCCCGATGGGGCGCTCACCGCGCTCACCGGCGAGGACTGCCGGTTTCGCCCCGCCGGACGCCCGGGGATGGCGCACACCCGCATCCTCGGCTCGCTCACCTTGTCGGCGCGCGGCACGCCAGAGCGGCTGCTCTGTCTCGAGGGCATTGCGGTGGCGCCTGGCGAGGACGGCCGGATCGCCCTCGACCCGACACTCCAGCCCCGGCTTGATGCCGCGCTCGCGCTCCTTGGCAGCGCACCCCATGCCCTTTTTACCTGGCAGGGGCAGCGCTACGCGCTCTTCGCGCCACCACTCGCGCCCCTGGGAGATTTTCTGGCGGATGCCGAGGATCCCGCAACCGATCCATTTATTTAAAAAGTGTTAAAATAAGGAAACAGTTACGCAGATCATGGAAGGGGGCGGGCATGCGTCAGGGACGCTGGTATCATCCGGCACGGGTGTGGGTGCGGGCGGAGGCCTTTGGTGGCCGAAGCGACTTGGAGAGTGCGTCGCACAGCTTCGAGCTGGTCGAGGACTTCCAGATCGAGAGCGTGCTCGGGCCCGGGTGTTTCGCCGAGGAGCTCTACCGCGAGGCGCGGCGGCTTGGCCAGGACTTCATGCCGACCATCACCTCGGAGAGGCCCATTGTCGCAGGCGTCGGGGTGATCAATGCGCTGCCGCAGGCGCTGCGCGAGCGCCTCGCCTCGTGCGTGCGCCTTGATACCCACGGGCTCTCGGGGCTCGGCCAGGTGGGGCTTTCGATTGGCGTGTGGCAGACGCCTGGCTACGGCTTTGCGCTCAACGTGCCGCATCTGCGCGCCGATGGCGCGCTGCGCCCGCTGGTTAGCGATCAGCACTTCCTCGGCGGGGTTGGCGCCATGCGCCGGGCCGGTGAGATTGAGACAAGCCTTGATCTGCTCGCCCGCGGTGCGGCGCGCGAGCTCGCCCGTGACGCCTGTGAGATCGCGCCTGCGCAGGCGGCCTTCGAGCGCGGTGCGGCGATCGCACTTGCCGGCAGTCTCTATGCCAACTGGGCTGATGAGGCGCGCCCGGGGAGCCTTGGCAACATGGATGTCTGCACGCTTTTCAGCGACAGCATCCCGGTCTGTGCGGCCACTCATGCGCGCGCCTTTCGCCGCGCCATCGAGGGGCTCAATGGACGGCACATGGGCTATCTCCAGAACCGTCTCTACGGCTACCCGGATGATGGGGTGAGTGCGGTCTGTGTCGAGCGCGCCGCAGCGCTTGAGCGATTTGGCGGCGATGCGATCCTCGCCGCGATGGGCCATGGGGTGATTCCCGAAGATGCCATGGGCAACGCGGTCGCGATCGCGATTCCAACCAGCTGGGAGGGGCTGGATCAGAGACCCGATCTCCAGGCCTCGGTGGCCTTTCATGTGCACGGGGCAGCGGCCGCGCGCAAGCCCGAAGCCGCCTCGCTCTCACTCTGAGCGGACACTTGCAGGGGCACGGAGAGCCTGTCATGTCGAGAAAACCATCCGCCTACCTTGAGCGCGCCGCATCGCTGATCGATGCACCATCCGATGGCGCGCTCGCGCTCGCACCGCGCGCAGCACTTCGCCGCGACATCGTCGCGCTGTACCTCGCCGCGACCGACGCGATTCGCACGGAAGTAGTGGATCGTGAGGACGGCGGGCGACTTGAGGGGTTTTCCTGCTGCGTGCCGATCGGGCTCGCCGAGGGCGGCGGCACCAATCACCTCGGCCTTCTTCGCATTCGCCTGCTGCTGGGGGACCCTGGATTCGATCTCTCGGCTTACGTGGTGAGCGCCCCCGAGCAGGATCGCGATGCGCGCCACGGGCTTCTTCACGCCATCCTGCGTACCGACTTCGACTCGGGGCGCACGAGCGATGCGCTCGCCACGTACCTCCGCGCCAGTGACTTCTTCGCGAGCGTATGCCACGCGGATCAGGGCAAGGTGCTCCAGCACTTGCCCGACGGCGGGGGCTTCCTGCCGACATCTCTCTTCATACCCCAGGGTGACCTCGGTTGCAGTTGGCGCCGGATGGGCTCCGGCGATTGGGCTTTCCCCTCAATCGGCGAGGCGCTTGCGTCAGCCATCAACACTCGGGCTGCACCCCTGCATGAGGCCCTTCAGTCCCGGGTCATCGGCGCCCGTGACGGGCTCGGCCTCGCTGACGCGGTCGCGCTTCAGGCCATGTCGACGACGACGCTCGTCTACCTCCAGTCTGCACCAGACAGGGTGTCGCAGCGCAACCGCCTGCAGGCGGTTGCGAGTTATCCGGGCATGTGCTGGGACGACGCATATCTGTCGAGCAACGATGATCCCCTCTACGCATGGTCCCCCCTTCTGGGCGCGGCCGGCGAGGTTCTCGAGCGGATCGAGCGCGGCGCCGCCCAACCGCTTGCCCCGCTTGCGAAGCCCCTTTGTGCTCCAGCTGGATTCATTGAGCGCCTGGCAAGGGATGACTCGGGAGTCGGAAGTGAACTGCTTGGCGAAAATCCAGGCTACCTGGATGGGGTCGCCCAGATCCAGGCACACATCCTCTTTGACCCCTCGCTTGATGACGCTGGCAGAACAGCACTGCTGAGATTCGTTTCGAGCGTTATCGATGACGCAACCCCCTCTGACGACGGGGATGGGGAATTCGACCAGCCCCTCATTGAGTGCCCGTACAGCGCGTCACTGCTGCCGCCTCGCACCCCTGGTACGTTGCTGGACCGCCCCTGGGGGGAGATCGACCGGCTTTCAAGGCGCCTCCTGGGGCTGCCGGCTGAAGAGGGCTACACGGCCTATGTCCGCGACTACTGGGATGCGCTCAACATCATCGTCGACCGGCTGCCCCCTGTCCGCCCCGACCATCCGGAGGGTCCGCCGAGCCCGATCAGCCTGACCGGTTGGATGAAGCGTGCGCGCGCCTTCCACACCCGGCTTCGTGTCGCGCAACGCGACGTGGTCGCGCAGTGGTCGGGCACGGAGACGGTGGCGTCGGAATGGCCCAGGCTTGCCGCCGAGGCCGCATACGATCTCCGGGAGGGTGGCGCATGCGTTCGGATCGAGGAAATCACGGACCCCCTGTCACTCGCCGAGGAAGGTATCCGCATGAACCACTGTGTCGGCTCCTTCGCCGCGGCCTGCTATGCCGGGCGGTATCGGGTCTTTCGGGTGAGCGGTCCAGGTGATGAATGCTCGACGCTCGGCGTCAATCTGCGTGGGCACCCCGTGAAGATCGATCAGCACTTTGGCGACGGGAACAGTGCGGTCAGCGCACCGTCAGCTGCCCTTGCCCGGAGGTTCGTCGCCAATCTCTGCAGGGAGGAGGGCTTTGCGGCGCGCCACACCCTGGTGCGAAGAGGCATGGAGGCGCCCAGGGACCTGCCACAACTCGGACTGCACGACATGATGGGCGCCCCCGTCGAGGAGCTTCTCTCGAGGTTCGGCTCGACGATCCCGCCGCGCCTTCGAGAGGCGCTTGTGCAATACGAAACGGAGCTTGCGGGCTTGCCTCCGAGAGCCGATCGCTTCATTTGCGAGCCCCTGGACGTGGAAGCTGTGGAGCCTGATTTCGTTCCGTTCTAGGGGTGCGGCTCGCGATCGACTTGGCCGCCGCCGCACGGCAGCCTAGCGGCCGCGGCGCCCGTTTTTTCTGGAGCCTTTCCGGGGACAACCTATTGAGACTCCACACCTAGCGCCCTGTCATGGCGCGCTTGCGAAGGCGGATGTACTCGGCCTCGGCCCGCTGGCGATCACCCTTGGCGCGCTCGAAGGCCTTGACCCAGGTGCCGCGATCGAGCCGCCCGCTGTCGATCTCATCGGCGATCCGGGCATAGGCATCGCGCTCCTGCACCGCCCGCTCGTGCTGCCGGCGCTCACCCTCGTCGGCGACAACGGCGATCGCCTGGGCCCCGCCCCGAAGCCACCGGGGCACGCTCGCAACGAGCCAGACGGCGAATCCAAGGGTAAAGCCTGAGAGCGCTGCCACCAGGGTGATCCCCGCTGCCTCGAACCAGTCGAGCGCGCCGTCTGCGCCTGGGTTGAGCGCCTCGCCTGGTGACACGAAGTAAAAGAAATAGGACCAGTTGCCAAGCACAGCGGCAAAGGCGGCCTTGGTGGTCGAGTCAAAGAAGGTGTAGGGGCCTTCCAGTAACTTGGCGATCATCGAGAGACAGCCGAGTCCCAGCATGAGCACCGTAAAGCCAAAGCCTGCCGGATCATCCATTGTTCGCCCTGCCCCACCCTTTTTTCAGAAGCCTACCGCATGCGGGGAGGAAACCGAAGCGCCCGCGGCACAGGGCCGGCATGGCCTTCGCCATCCGGGGGCCCCTCCGGGGAGAAACCGCATGGCCTGCCCTCCTGGTGACTCGCCCCGGTGCGGCTAGCACTCCCGTCGCAGCTGCTCCTTGCGAAGCCGGATGTAGGCAGCCTCTGCGCGACCCTTCTCGCCCTCGCCCTGCTCGAAAGCCTGCACCCAGGTGGCGCGATCGAGCTCGTCATTTTCGATCTCGCTTGCGATCCGCAGATAGAGGTCCCGCTCTGCCTGCGCCTGCGCGCGCTCCCCTGCCGCCTGCTTGACGGCACGCCCGGCGCGGCGCTCGCGCACTGCGTCCGCCGTGCTGCGCGCGGATCTGCCGATCGCGGCTGCGCCGTCTCGCATCACCGCGCGCGTGGCGTTGACCTCCCGCATGCTTGAGAACGCCATCTCGACCACGATCCAGCCGGCAACGGCACCTGCGGCGCTGACAGCGAGCACGAAAAACCAGGGGCTGTCCTGCAGCGGGAGGCCCGACAGGTCACCGCTGCCAAGGGCGATGACGGCGATGAGGCACCAGGCGCCGAGCGCACCTGCCAGCGCCCCGGTTCGCCTGGCCGATGCTCTGCGCTCGAGCCGCGCGAAGGCGACGATGAGAAGCCCGATCGCGGCCACACCGGTGATAAGCGCCAGAGTCTCCATCTCACCCCCCTGTCGGCGTCGCCATCCCGGCGCTCAGCGCCGTAGCATCTGACCTTTTCGAAGCCGGATGTACTCCGCCTCGGCGCGGGCCTTGTCACCGCCTGCGCGCTCGAAGGCCTGTACCCAGGTGCCGCGTTCAAGCCGCCCGCTGTCGATCTCATCGGCAATCTGCGCATAGGCGCTTGCCTCCCGCGCCTTGTCCTCCCGGGCGCGCCGGCCGCCTTCGTCCGCGGCGACGGCGAGCGCACGGGTGCCCTTCCGGAAGTAGCCAGGGATACTTGCGATCAGCCACACGCAAACCCCCGCAACCGCGCCCCAGAAGGCGCCGATCAGCACCATCATGCCGATGACGAGACCCGTGTCGTCTGCGCGCACCAGGTTATGGGGGCCGTCATCGAACCACAGCATATAGAGCCCCATGGCGTAGGTGATTGCCGCGCCGGCCGTTGTGGCCAGGCCGACGCACCAGAGGAATTCACGACGGCAGATCAGTGCGTTGATGGCAAACGCCAGGCCGGCCACACCAATGATAGCCACCATGCCAACATCGCCCATTTGCCGCCCTGCCCTTCAACCCCCGCCTCGGTTGAGGCTACCCCATTGGGCAGGAGAGGTGAAGTCCTGACACTAGGCGCTCGCGCCTGCGACCAGGCGCAGTCCGCTCTGCCTGTAGTGGCGGGCCACGGCGTCACGCTCGCGCCAGGCCCCGATGCGCTCCCGCGCGGCCTCGATATCCTCAAGCGCCCAGCGCCGCCGCCACTGCCCCTGCATGTGCGTGACCCAGTAGTTCTCGATCAGATGTGGCAGCCGCCCGTCGGCATTCCAGCGCCGGATCTCATCAGGAGTCGCGCAGAGCATCTGCGAGACGGTGGTGGCATCGACCGCGGTGCGCCGAAGTGCTCTCGCGCGCGCCTGCTCGGCCTCGGTGAGCCAGGGATCGGTCTCGGAGTGCAGCAGGTTGCTCGAGGCCGCCACGCGGGCGGCGTCCCCACCTGCGGCACGCGCCTCGCGAATCGCAAGCCAGATGCTTCGGGCAAGCCCCGTGAGGCCTGGTGGCGCCACCGTCAACACCGCACCCGCATCACGCGCCACGGCGCGCTTCTGGCGCTCCGCCTCGCGCACGATCCGATCAACCGCCGCCTGTTCGGGCAGGTAGAGCGCCCCGCGCAGGGCCTCGCGGACGTTGCCAGTGAGGCTCGCCACGTAGATGTCGATTTCCGCGGTCTCGCCAAGCCGCCGGCAGGCGTCGATGAACTGCCGGTGCGCCGCCAGATCGTGGTCGGTGTCCCGCAGGGCGAGCGACGCCCCAAGGCCGATGCTGCGGCGCTCCTCGGTGCTCAGCACCCGCTCCAGCACATCGACACCGAGCCCCATCGAGGCCGCCGTGTCCGCCGCGCGCGCCGCCAGCCAGTCGGCCGGCCGGCGGCTTCGCCGCCAATACCCCACCTGGCGCACGAAGAGCGCCTCGGTGAGTAGCGCATCATCCCCATCAGACTCCCGCATGAAGCATCCTCCCGCGCTGCGCGGGGTCCTCGAGACCGGGCCGCGCTAATTATTAACTGCTTTATATATTATTTTGACCGCCGCCTCAACCATGCCGGTTGTCATGGTAAAATAAAGACACAATGAATAGAGACTGCCGGCATGCGTGTGTCCGGCAGCAGCGGGAGGCATCAGATGACTGATCGACGTGAGATTGCCCTTGGCCAGCGGGTGTACTGCATCCTCCACGGCGGGCGGGAAGGCACCGTGGTGAGCATCACCGGCCAGCAGAGCCCGCAGAGCGTGCGCCGCATCGGCGGCATCGGCACCATGGGCGGCAGCGCCGCCTTTGACATCGTCTGGGACGGTGGGGCGCGCAGCAACGCCATTCCCGAGTCGGTCATGCGCGGCGTGCAGTGGGACATCCTCGATGAGGTGGTCAGTGCCGAGGCGGTCGAGGCGGCCAAGGCGAGCGCTGCCGCCCATGAGGCCGAGGCGGCGATCGAGGGGGCGCGCCAGCGCGCGAACTTCGAGGCCGCGGTGCAGGCGCTTCGCGCCGACCCCGAGCTCGCCCACCTCGAGCAGGGTGATGACCGGCACAGCGGCAAGCTCGCCGCGGCCAACCTGCGCAAGGAACTTCGCCGCCAATTCCCCGGGGTCAAGTTCTCGGTGCGAAAGTCCGACTACGGCACCATCCGCGTTGACTGGACGGACGGCCCGACGCACCGCCAGGTGCGCGAGATCACCGATCGCCACGTGAGTGCGTCGTTTGACGGCATGCAGGATCTGGAGAGCCCGGTGCGCACGCCGTTTAACTGTGTTTTCGGCGGTGCGAAGTACATCTTCCCCCAGCGCAGCTACAGCGCCGAGCTGACCGAGCGGGCGATCGACGCGGTGTTTAAGACGTATGCGGCGAATCTCGACGGTATCGCACGGCCAAGCGCCGAGGAGAGCGTCGGGGGCGCGCTGCGCTCGGTCGCCGTGCCGGGGCTTGGTCATGAGACGCTGGGCGATCTTATCGTGACAGCGCGCGGGCAGATCGACGCCACACCGCCTGCCAGGCCTGCCCGCCCGGGGCGAGTCGCACGGCGCTCGGGCCCGAAGGCCGAAGGCCCCTCGCTCTAGGCCGTCCCAGTGCGAAGCGCGCCCCGCTGACAAGATCACCGGGGCGTGTTTTCTTGTGCCCCGGGGGGGCTTGAGGGCGCTAGCGCTCGAGTGTGCCCGGCGTGCGCGCGGCGGGTGTCTGGTCCGGGCCGCACTCGGCGATTCGCAGCGCGGCGAGCAGATGGTGGACGTCGCCAAGTGTTGCGGCAATGCCTGCGCGCCCCGGCGGCTGTGGCTTTGGCGCATCGGCGACGACGACGCGATAGCCCTGCGGCGCCACCGCGGTGACGTCCACCGTGCGCGGGTCGATCCCGCCGGTGAGGTGGCGGCCGATCGCCTGCGCGGTACGCTCGATCTGCGATCGCGGAACCACGCCATCGCGGCCCAGCAGATCCTCGATGAAGCCATCAAGCTCCATCGGGCAGCGCCTCGGCCAGAGTCCGTGCGTGCGGCCAAGCTCCGCCTCGAAGCGACGCATAAACGTCCGGGTCATCGGGGGGATGATGTGGTGGCCGGTAGACTCCACCACCTCGCCGACGTTGACCGCGAACGCACGCGCCTCGTCCGTGCCAACGACACGAAGCCCCAGCGTGAGCCCACAGCGCGAGACGCTGACCCGGCGCTCCAGCGCGCCGGCGAGAAGCACATCCTCGACGGCCGCCACCAGTGACTGGCCATCCACCGCGAGATTGAGCGCGCTGCCATCGGCGAGATCAAAGACAAGGCTCCCCTCGCAGGCATACACGCTGGCAGGATCCACCGCCAGGATGCTCTGCCGGGCGCGGCACTCGGCGAGCAGGCGCACGCGCCCATCGCGAAGGTCAAGAGGGGAGAGGCGCGCGGGGTCATCCTGGCCCTCGGCGTGGGCGGTGAAGTGCTTTGCCAACGCATCCAGGTAGTCTCGCCCGGTGATGCGAAGGCGAAGACTTACCTCACGCACGCCGAAAGGATCCGGCTCGGCGCTCTCGATCGTGACATCGCGCTCGATGACCGGAAGCTCCGCCACCGCCTCCAGCACTTCCTCACAGCCCCTGCCCAGTCTCACAGTCATCACGCCACCTCTGAATAAATATTTTATTTATTATAGCATTCAGCGGCCTTGCCCACAGAGGATGGGGCATCAGTTAATTTGCAAATAAATATTTATGGATGTTAGGGTGAAGGCTCATGTGAACAAAGAGGAGGCACTCATGCCCTTGAAAGCACGACTCCAACTCGCCGCCGCACTGGCGCTTCTTGTCGGTGCAACCACGCTCCACGCTGACATGCACGCAGCCCCCGAAGGCCACCAGGCGCCGCAGGACGGGCACGCGGCCGCGCAGGCCGAGTCCGCCCCGGGTGGCGAGCAGCGCGAGGTCACCGTCGAGGACCTGCACGCCTTTGTCGCGGCCGAGGCCGCCGTTGCCGAGATCCAGCACAACTACTCGGCGATGATCGAGGAGGCCGCGGGAGCCGAGGAAGCCGAGGTTCTCACCGATACCGCGCACGCGCTGATGGTCGAGGCGGTAGAGGACGCCGGGCTGCCGGTCGCGGTCTACAACACCATCGCCCATGCAGCGGCGAACAACCCCGAGGTGGCGACGTTCCTGGCCGACCTGCGGGACTGAGCCGGCGAGGCAACCACAAAAGCGGCCCGGGGACAGTCTCCCCCGGGCCGTTCTTGTCAGTGCACAGCAAGGCGCTAGCGGCTCACGGAGCGCTCCGCCGCCCGATAGCGCACATCATCGAAGGGGTGGCGCCCGAAGCGCGTATCATAGGGACTTGCCCCATTGGCGATCAGCCACTCGCCGACATCGGCACCGCCAAGCGACACCGAGCAGATCGCCCGCCCATAGAGCCCGAAGGTCCAGCAGCGAAAGCCAACCCGCTCGCCCTCGAGCACATCGCGCACGGCCTGGGAGATCGCCCGCCCCTCGGCGGTATTGCGGGCTTCATCCGGGTGCACCGACTCCGGTGTGTCGATGCCGAAAAGACGGATCCGGAACGACGCGAAGCGGTCGTTCAGGTGGCGCGCCTGCACCGGCTCGCGTGCGGCCGCGCGCAGCCGCTCGTAGAGCGCCCGGTCATCCATGTTGACGATGAAGGTGTCGCCATCGATCACCCGGTAGACGATGCCCGTCCCCTCGATCGGGGTGCGGACACTCATCTCCTCGGCGCCAAGCGGCGAGAGTGTTGCGAGCCAGGCAAGCCCGGCCACGATGGCCGCGATGAGCCCGGTCACGATGCGTCGTTCATGCAGGTAGCGTCTTGGCATGGAGCCTCCCGTGTTTTCTTTTATTATACGGTTTATTAAAAAGAAGTCAATCCAGACGGCTGGCTCGCGCCTGCCACCGTGGTGGCGCGGGCGTGGCCTCCCTTCTCGCGGGCGGCAAGGATCAGGAGGTCGCGCACCCGCTGCCCCCGGGCGCCGTGGTAGGGCTCGGAGAAGACGGACGAGATCCTTGCAGCACGCGCGGCATCAATCGCCTCGCCCTCGCGCAGCACCACCACCTGGTGGGGGTGGTAGCCCACCCAGTCCCGCAGGGTCGCAATCAGAAACCCGGCGCTGGCTGCGCCATGGTCGGCGGCGTAGGCCTCGAGTGCAGCGGCAATGGCCGCATGGCGCGCCTGATCCCGCGCCTCGTGTACCGTGCCGTAGCGAATGGCACTGCGCTGCATGGCCTCGCGGATCTCGGTGAGTGCCGCCTCCTCGCGGGCTGCCGCCACCTCGTCAGGCGAGAGCGGCTGGGTTGCCGCGCAGCCACTGAGGACAATTGCGAGGATGACGGGCATCAGTCGGCGCAGGTGCATGGATCACTCTCCCTGCCGCCCTCAGGCGGCCTGTTGCTGGTGCTTGGGATAGTCGGCGAGTGAGCGGAGCCGCGTGCGAAGCCGCTTCTCCAGGCCGAAGGCGTAGATGTGGTTGCCGCCGTGGCGAATGCGTTGCAGGACGCCGCATGCGCGAATTCGCCCGAGCCACGCGCAGGGGGCCTCGCCGTGACGGCGTGCCGGCGCGCCGGCGGCAAGCAGCGTGCGCTCGGCATAGGCGGCGCCGGACTCACCCCGGCGAAGTTTTGATAGCGTGCGCTCTGAGATCACCCGGCCGTCCGGACCGAGCAGGAGTGTCCGCGCACTGCCCCGGCCGAGATAGGCGGCGTTCAGCGCCTGGTAGACGGTGCCGACGTGGCCTGGCAGCACCAGTTCGCCGGCACTCGAGCGCCGCGGCACCGGATCGCAGTAGGAGACGACACCGATCACCGCCGGCTTCTCCTCGCGCAGCAGGCGGAAGGCGCGCGCCATGAACCAGGACTCGGCGTTGCCCGCCACCCGATCAAGCAGCACCAGGCGCGAGAGCTCGACACCGGCGAGCGGGTCAATGCCAAGGTGCGCGGGGATCACCTGCTGGTTCATCGGCACCCCGAAGACGGCAACGCCGACTAGCGCCTCGGGCGCACCACCGGCACCGGCCTCAAGGAGGCCCACCGACAGCCGTGCCGCCGGGAAGCTCCCCGCGTAGTGGTGGCGGATCACGAAGGCCCTGGCGAGCGCCTGCTCGATCACGACAACGCGGTAGCGCGCCGTGTCGATGACACCGCCGACCGGCAGGCGACGCTCGCGGCGCTCACACCAGCGCTGCACAAAGGGTAGCGACAACTGCGACTCTCCCGGCACGCTCCTCCACCCCCTCTCCCACGGGCTGCGGGCAGGTAACCCGCGGCAATGATCCATTTATTATACAATTAATATAATAAAAGTCAATGCCCGCGACTCAGGCGGCGTGACTCCCCGGTGCGCTCTCATCGGCCTTCGGCTGCGACTCGGGCGCGCCCAGGCTTGCCTGGATGTGGCGGTAGAGCGCCGGGAGCTCGCCGCGCAGACTCCTCTCGGCGATGCGCTGATCGATGTAGAAGCCGGCGCGCTCGCCGCGAAAATCAACCGTCCCGCCGATTTGCGTGAAGTCAAGGCCGGAGCGCTTGAGAAGCCGCGCGAGACGTGGCTGCATCATGGCGAAGACGTGCGGGCGGCCCGCCTCACCGACGAGCGCGGTGGCCGCGAGGAAGAGCGAGATCGGCAGCAGCGGGTAGGCGCTCGCCTCGGCCGGGGACGGTGCGAAGTCAGCGGGCAGCCCCGGGTGGGCGAGCACCTCGCCCGAGCGCCGGCGAAAGGCCGCGTGCACGGCGATGCGCGAGATCTCGCAGACCTGCTCGCGGGGCAGGCGATCGGGGCGCAGCTCCGGGTGGGTCAGGTGCGCGGCGTAGGTGCGCTCAAAGGGCATGGCCGCAAGCGCCCCGCCAGGCGCGCCCGGTCGTACCATGCGCACGCAGGCAACCGGCGTGCCGCTCAGGCGGTGGCGAACAACGCAGTGGCTTGCCGCCGCGTCAAAGGCGTCGGACTCAAAGCCTCCGGGGCAGTCGGCTTCCTGCTCATAGCCGTGCTCCTGGCAGTAGACGTGGTAGCGCACCCGAAACGCGGCGCGGCGTGCGCGCGCATCCCGTGCCTGTTCGAAGACAAAATGCTCGATGAGCGCGGCGGCTGCCGTGCCCGGTGTCATAACCCCATCCATGGGCTTCCCTCTCTCCTGCACCCACCCGGGTGAATATTTTAACCTGTATTATATCATGTCTGCTGCTCACGCCGCTAGCACATCGCGGCGAACCGGGCTATGCTTGAGCCCTGTCCCCGGACGGTGACACTGACTGCGACGAGAGAACAATGACACGACATCAGGATGGACGGCAGTGAGCGGGGGTGTGGGGGGACGCATTGCACTGGTGGCGAACGAGATGGTGGCGGGCTGGCTCACCGACGGGGGCGATGGCCCGAGCCTCACCTATCGCTCCGAGTATCTCGACGGCCCGCAGGCGACGCCGCTCTCGCTGAGCCTCCCGCTCGCCGAGGACGCCCACAGCGGTGAGGCGCTCGGTCGCTGGCTCTCGCACCTGCTGCCGAGCCGTCGTGGGGTCCGTGAGCAGCTTGCCAGCGAATGCGCGAGCGGTGACGCACGCCCTGTCGCGCTGATCGGCGCGCTGGGCGCAGACGCCCCGGGCGGGTTCTCCTGGCTGCCGGAGCGTGCGCTGCGCCTTGCCCGTCGCGGGCCAAGCCGCGAGGTGCTCGCGCTCGCCGCGATGCGCCAGCTCGCCGCCGCCCTGCCCCGGGATCCGCTCGGCGCGAGTCACCCCTGGCAGCGCCTGACGCTCGGCGGGCGGCAGCCGAAGACGGCGCTGCTTCGCGAGTCCGGCAGCTACGGCCGTGTCCTGCATGCGACAGCGAGCAGCCATATCCTCAAGCTCCCGGTGGATGTCGAGGGTGTGGAGCTCAGTGATGCTGCGCTCAACGAATGCTTCTGCCTGCTGCTCGCCGATGCGCTCGGGCTCGCCGTGGTCGACCCCGAGGTGCTTGGCTTCGATGCGGGGGCGGCGCTGCTCACGCCGCGCTTCGACCGGGTTGTCGACGAGGGGCTCCCCGGGGTACAGCGTCGCCACGTCGAGTCACTCGCCCAGGCGCTCGGTGCGGGCCCGGCCGGCGAGCCGGTGACGCTTGCCGCGGCACTGAGTCTCCTCGGCGCGGGCGGTGGTGGTCGTGATGACCAGCGGATGCTCCTTCGCGCCGTGGTGATCGCCTCCCTCCTCTGCCTGCCCGGGCTTGACGCAAGCAACTGTCCCCTGGCACTCGCAGCCGATGGCCGCTACCGCCTGCTCCCCTGCCATGGACTGCGCAGCCTCGCGCCCTCATTCGCGCTGCTTGGCAGTGGCGATTACCTGCCGCGCCTTGGCTTTGTGATCGATGATCGGCGCGTCGCGCTGGATGTCATCGACGCGACACTACTCGAGCGTGTGGCCCGCGAGGCGGGGCTTGAGGCGGGCAGCGGGCGTGCCCTGGTGCGCGAGGTCGCCGAGCGCGCCCCGCAGCTCCTCCAGCGGGTGCGCCGTGAGCTCCTCGGCAGCCACCGCCATCCCGCCATCGAGGCGATCATCACCCACGCACTCGCGCGCGCCGAGTCGCTCGCGGCAAGCCTCGGGCACTAGCGCACGGTGGCGCAGACGTGTTGGACTCAGGGCTCTCCCGGTCCTGCCGAGAGCATGGCCGCGAGGGCGAGCAGCGCCGCCCCGACCCCCACATGGGCCGCGAGCACCACCAGCAGGAGACTCATGGGCCGCCCTCGTGGTGAGGCGTCTGCCCGCGCGCCAACGCCTCGGCGCGCGCACCAACCCGGCGAATCGCCTCACGCAGACACTCCGGCTCCGGGAGGCGCGGCCAGCGCCTGCCATTGGCATCCGCCTCCAGGGGCAAAGACACCGGCGCCCGCGGATCGACCGCCGACCAGGCCTGCCAGAGGGTTGTCATGGCAGGCCCGATGATAAGCCCCGAGATCGCCTCCCAGCGCGCCTCGTTGGGGGCATTCAGGTAGGCGAGGATGGCCCGTTGCGTCTCCTGCGACAGTGGTCCGTGCAGGTTGTGGCAGCCGCGGAAAAGCCCAGGCGCCGCGAGCGCCTCGGCGCACTGCGCCTGCTGGGCGCGCTGATAGGCCTCACGCTCCGCTGCGTCCTGCGCGGCAAGCGCCGCCTGGTGCTCGGGGTCGCGTTTGAGTGCCGGGTCCTCATGCTGATACCAGACATCCTCGGCGACTACCCGGAAGATCTCGTTCTCGCAGGCCGCGCGCGAGGCGTGGAAGCGAGCGTAGGCGCTGACACCTGCGCCGCTTAGGACCATGTCGTTGGGGTCGATGCCGGCCGCCTGCGCCGTCTCGCACACCGCATTGGGGCCTTTCTCGCGGAGAATCGCCTTTAGCACCGGGTGGTCTTCGGCGTGCGGCACCCGCGCCGCGGGGGATGATGTGACAACCCGCCCGCTCGGGATCAGCTCGCAGAGAAAGTAGCGATCCCGCTCGCACTCGAGCACATTGAAGCGCCGCCCATTCGGCAGCGTGTAGTCAAACTCCCGCCCCTGCCCGGAGCCAGGTTCTGCGGGGGTGATGCGCGGCAGCAAAGAGAGAGTTCCGGCCATGGAAGTGTGCCCCGGGGTCTTGATTCCTGACGATTGGGATCAGTATACCACGGGGCGCTCGCTTGCCGGGCAGCCGCACGGGCGTCTCAGGCGGCGCGACGGGCCGCCTCGATGGCGCCAACGGGAATCACCCGCGCCGGGGTGAGCACCACCGCCGGGGCCGCGCGATCAACAGGGGTGCGGCGGGCAAAGGCGCGCCAGGCACGGATAGCCAGTGCGCGCAGGACCCGGGCCTGCTCGCGGCGGGCAGCGCGCATGATCGCGTCCATCTCGGCGTAGGTGGGGATGTTGCTGTCAGTGTTCTGCATGGCTGGATACTCTTGTGGTGATTTAATTTTAAACATTTTAACCATATTGCTGCTGCGCAACATCCGGTTGGGGGGATCAGCCGTTGTGCCGCCAAGGATTAAATTACGACTTATAATTACCCAGATGAGTCCGGGGTGTGTACGCTAGGCGTATGGACACACGATCCCCCTACGCGCTGCTCTTCCATGGCACGGCCCATGGTTTTGCGCAGTTTCGCCTAAGTGACAACGCCCGGGAGGCGAACAATGCCCTTGGCGTACACCTGGCCGAGTCGGAGCTCGCGGCGCGGACGTATGCCCAGTGCGCCTGCGCGGATGCCGGGGCGGCAAGCCCCCGGGTGCTGCTCTGCCTCGCCGAGATCGCCTCGCCGTGGATCTGCGAGATCGCGGAGGCGTTCTTCTCCCTGGGAGGTGCTGATCGTGCCCGGCTCCTTCGCGGCGGGTTCGACGGCATCATCACCGAACCGGTGATCGATGATTCGGTGTGGGTCGCTTTGCGGCCCCAGGCGGTCGTGATCCTCGGGGGCTATGCCCTTGGCCATGGCGATGCGCTTGCCATCGACGAGCCAGAGTCCGGAGGCTGGCTCGCCGACATCGACCCGGTAGGAGTCATCCGGCGGATTGCCGCGCGGCAGGATTTCGCCTGGCGCCCTGGTGGTGAGCAGCGTCTCGCCCAGGCACTCGCCCCCCGGGCGCGCAGAGTCGCGCAGACGCCCTCGCCCTCGCCATCGCCCTAGCCCTGCCCGCCAACCCCGGGTCAGCGCCTCACTGGACGTCGTGGCGCCTGTTGTGAGACAGGCGATAGACTGCAATAGACGACAATAGATTGGTAAGTTAGGATAAACTCTCTACAGTCTGGTCTCGCCGTTGCCGCATCGATGGGCAGGTTTGTACGAGGCCACCCGAGCCGAGGTCTTGACTGCGATGGACCCCATAAGAAATCCCTTCGCGCCTGGTGCTGGAACGCCTCCGCCAGCACTGGTCGGTCGCGACGACATCCTGTCTGCTGCGGACATCACCTTGCAGCGCATTCGCAGGGGGCGCCCTGACAAGAGCCTCATGCTGCTTGGACTTCGTGGCGTCGGGAAAACAGTGCTGCTGAACAGGATCGGAGAGATTGCCGAGGACATCGGGTACTACGTCGTAATCCTGGAGGCGCCGGAAGGGCAGCGTCTGGCGAGCTATCTCGCGCCAGCGCTGAAGGGCTTGCTGATCCGGTTAAGTCACACGGAAAAGGCCAGGGACCTGGCGAGGCAGGCGCTTGGTGCCCTGCAGGGGTTTGCCAGTGTCTTCAGGGTGTCCATCGGCGAGATCAGCGTTGAGGTTGTGGATCCGCATGTCGCAGACAGTGGGAATCTCGAAGTCGACTTGCCGGGATTGCTGGTGAGCGTCGGCAAGGCTGCGCGCGCGGCCGAAACGAGCGTTGCCCTTCTGATTGATGAGGTTCAGTACCTCGGCGAGGAGGATCTTCGTGCCCTGATCGTCGCATTCCATACGATCAGCCAGCGGGGCTTGCCTGTGGTGCTCTTTGGGGCCGGACTCCCCCAGGTTGCCGGACTCGCCGGAGATGCGAAATCGTATGCTGAAAGGTTGTTCGACTATCCATCTGTGGGGCCACTGAGTGTCCCCGCTGCTATGGATGCCATCAGGCAGCCCATCGAGGCTGAGGGCGCGGAGATTTGGGACAATGCGCTCGCCATGATCGTGGAGCAGACCGAAGGGTATCCCTATTTTCTTCAGGAGTGGGGAAAGCACGCATGGCGGGCCGCCGAAACATCACCGATTGATCCGGAAGATGTCGAAATCGCGCTCGTAGAAGCGATTGAGGCGCTGGACAGGAGCTTTTTCCGGGTTCGGTTTGATCGCCTCACCCCACGAGAGCAGGACTATCTCCGGGCGATGGCTGAGCTCGGGCCCGGCCCCCATCGCTCAGGTGAAATAGCAAGGATTCTGGGGAAACGGGTGGAGAACCTGGGGCCGCTTCGCAGCGGGCTCACGAAGAAGGGAATGATCTGGAGCCCGTCGCACGGGGAGACCGCATTCACGGTTCCCCTCTTCGATGAGTTCATGCTGCGTGAAGTGCCGAACTGGGGCCCACCCGCCTAGTCGGCTACCTCAGGAGGCGCGGCCTTGGTGGCCAATCGCTGCCTGAGGGCATTCTGCGCGCACACGGCGCCTGCGCTCGGCGCGCTAGGCCGGATCAAGCTGATCGCGGATCCGCGCCGCCAGTACACCTGCTCGCCACGCTCTTCCGATGTTAGCAGGGCCGGCGCCGCGGAAAAGCCGCCCGTCCCCGGGGCGGTTGGCTCAGGCGGCGGCAGCACCCCCCTCCCGGCCCGCCAGGTAGCGCTCGGCGAGCGCCTGGATGCGGCCCTTGTCGCTGTGCCGTCGGCGCACCGGGGCGTTGGGGTCAATGATGGCCGCTGACTGCGCGTCCTTCAGCCCCAGGAGCTCGACCATGGGCGGGTCTGAACCATCATCGGTGTTGAGATAGATGGCGTCGACCACCGTTGTCTGCCCCTCACGGTAGAGCCGCCCGACGAGCTGCTCATGGACCTTCGGTGACCAGTCGAGCTCGCCGGCGACCACGGTCGAGCAGCGGTACTGGATGCCATCGAGCCCAGCGGCGGAGCGCAGCGAGATGATCATGAGGTTGGTCTCCCCGCTCGCGAAAGCGCGCTTGGCCGCCTCCTTCTGCGCCGGTGACTCGCTGCCGGTGTACATCACGGGGTTGAACTCGGCGAGCGCCTCGAGCCAGATCCGGTAGACCTCGCGGTGCCAACCGGCGAGCAGCACCGGCACGCCCGCCTCAAGAAGGATGCGCACGAACTGCGCCACCGCCGGCGCCTTGCCAATGCCCGTCGCCTGGCGCAGCAGCAGGTCGAGCTCGCGCCCGGCCCGCCCGCGCTCCATGAAGCTCCCGGTGGTGGTTTTCTGCGCGAGCGCCCGGGCGAGCTCCTCCACCGCAGCGAGTGCGCCGGGGTCGGAGGAGACATGCTCGACCAGGGTGTTGACCGGCGGCATCTGCTGGCCGACGTCGGCCTTGGTGCGGCGCAGGAAGACGTGCTGCTCGCGCAGGTAGGTGCCAAGCGCATCGGGGTCGCGCACCACCTGATCGCCATTGGTCCACTCGCGCAGGAACTCCTCGTGGCTGCCAAGGAGCCCCGGCTCGAGGATGTCGTAGATGTTCCACATCTCGACCCCGTAGTTGTAGATCGGCGTCGCGGAGAGCCCCAGGCGGTAGTCGGCGGCCGCCGCAAGCGCCGCGGCAGCTCGCCCCTTGGCGCTCTCCCGCCCGGTGCGAAGCTCCTGGGCCTCATCGAACACCGCCGCGGTGAAAAAGCCGGTCTGGAAGAAGTCGATCCAGCCGAGCAACTGGCTGTAGCGAAAGAGATAGACATCGGCCTCTGGCAGCGCGTAGGGCCGCGCCTTTCTGATCCGGTGAACCCGAAGGGTCGTGAAACCGGTGAGCTTCTCCTCCCACTGGTACTGGAGATTGGTCTGCACGACAACTGCTGCGGGCAGCGTGCCCGGCGAGACCATGAGGCCTGCCGCGGAGTAAGTCTTGCCGAGGCCGACATCGTCGCCGAGAAGCAGCGTGCGGCGCGAGCACACCAGGTCAATGGCCTGGCCCTGGTAGGGGCGCACGGCCTGCCCGGGCCTGAGCCCGGTCAGCACACTCGGCGTGTAGTCGGGTGTCAGGATCTCCTCGCGCTGCGTGCAGGAGCGGTGGTAGCGCCGCTCACCGGCAAGGAGCGCCTTTCTGTCCGCCGCCTTCATCGCAAGCGGGTAGCGCGCCGTGAACCAGGCAAGATCCGCGCAGTGGATGTCATCGGCGGGGAAGCGAAAGACGCGCGTCTCCCACTTGGCAAGCCGCGGGAAGAGCTGCTTCAGGCGAATGGCGACATGCGGGGCGAGCTCGCAGAGCACCCAGCGCCCCGCCTCCTTGTCACGGGCAAGTTCTCCGTAGGTCCGCATCAAAGCCACCCCGCGCCAAGCGAGAGCACCCGCGCAGGCTTGCCGCCGATCGTCCCGGGCAGGCTGATCGCGGTATTGGAGACAAGCAGCAGCCCACCGATCGCCGGGGATGCCGCGTAACGCTCGAGCTGGCGGTAGATCGCCATGCGCGGGGCGCGCAGCTTCACCTCGATGCCAACACCGGCCTCGCACTCATCACCGACCAGAAAGTCGATCACAGAAACGGCATCCAGCACCACCTCGCGGCGCGCCGCGAGCCCAGCCCTCTCGAGGAGATCCCCGATCTCAGCCTGGGTGCGCTTCTCGCGGGTGAGCGAGAGCCGCGCGCCGTCGAGCGCGTCCATCACATGCATGAGGGCCGCGAGCGCCCCTGTCTGCCCGCCTGTCATCGTCTCGCACGCCACCGCCTGCCCTCGCCCCGCTGTAGGATCTTTTTATTTTCCCTTTTTTATATACGCCATGCAAGCCCGGCCTGCCCGCCGGCGGTGGGCCGGGCTGCTGGGTCCTCGCCTTGCGCCGCGCGCCCTAGCGCCACTCCCTCGGCGGGGTGATCGCAGCGAGGGCGCCGCCGAGATCGCGACAGAAGCGCTCGCCCCGCTCGGTGAGGCGCATGCGCTTCAGGCGCCGGTCGACTGGATCCTCCTCACGGCTCACCAGGCCAAGGCCATTGCCGACATCGCAGAGCTTGGAGATGTTGCGCGAGGTCCCGCCGAGGGTAAGACCAAGGCGCTCGGCGAGGTCACTCATGGCGATACCCGGGTGGGCTGCGATCAGCGCGAAGCAGAGCACGGCCTGCGCCTCGATGCGGCTGTCGAGCGCGCGCAAATGCCCCGTGGTGGTGATCAGGGTGTGGATGGCGAGGGTGTCCTGGCGCATGGTCTACTTGATCTCCTGTCGTGGTGGCCTGGCGGGCCACGGTACCCGAGTAGTCCCGGAAAGGCGAGCGGGGGTCGCCCACGATGCCGATGCGCGCGCTTGCGGGTGCGGTCCCTCGACACGGCAGACTGGAAATAAACCCTAAAATAATGTATTGTTACCGGTAACCTTGCAGACTCCAGGATACCCCCATGGACCAGCGACTGCTGCTGATCGACGCCTCCTCGTGCTTCTACCGCGCCTTTCACTCCCGCGCCCCGCGCCAGAGTGCCAGTGGCGAGGAGATCGGCGCCATCATGGGCGCCTACTACGGCATCGAGGAGCTGGTGCACGCCCACCCGTCGAGCCACCTGGCGGTGGTCTTCGATGTGCCGGGGGCAACCTTCCGCGAGACGCTCTACCCCGACTACAAGGCGAACCGCGGGCCAAAGCCCCCGGAGGCGCTCTCCCAGCTCGCCCACCTCCAGCTGCTGCTTGGCTATGCCGGCTACCCGGTGGTGGCCGTGCCCGGTATCGAGGCCGACGACACCATGGGCACCTTCGCGCGCCTCGGTGCCGAGGCCGGCCTTGATGTGGTGATTGCAACGCCGGACAAGGATCTCTGCCAGCTGGTCGATGAGCGGATCAAAATCTGGGACCCGCGCAACAACGTCCTGCTCGATGCCGAGGCTGTGCAGGCGCGCCACGGGGTTGCCCCGGCGCAGATGATCGACTACCTGACACTGCTCGGCGATACCTCCGATAATATCCCGGGGGTTGACGGCGTGGGACCGAAGACCGCCGTGCGCTGGCTTGCTGACCACGGCACGCTTGACGCCATCATCGCCAGCGCCGACAACGTCAAGGGCAAGGTCGGCGAGCGGCTGCGCGCGCATCTGCCGCAGTTCGCGCTCTGCCGGGAGCTTGCCACCATCCGCTGCGACTGCGAGACAGGCCTGGCTCTCGCCGACCTGGTGCGCGAGGAGCCACTGACCGCGGCCATGGCGGCGATGATGGCAAGCCTTGATCTCGGCGGGCTGCCGAAATCGATCAGCGGCGAGGCCGCAACGCCGCCTGCCCCGCCGTCTGTCAGCGCGCCGGTGGCAGCGTCTGCGGCGCCACAGACCCCGCGCAATGACGACCCCCAGGTGGCCATGGGCTTCTAGTTCCTTATTGACTTATATTTTATTGTCTGTATAATAAAGGACTCAGACATCAGAGGAGCTTCCCATGGCAGCGATCAACGCCGCGTTCACCTTCTCCGCCGTGCCGTTCCTCGCCCACCGCGGGCTTGTCATCTCGTTTGCCTTTGATGAGCGCCACCCGGACATGCAGAGCACCTACTTCTACGGCTGCGAGGGGTTTCTCTTTGACCTGCGCGACGTGGTGCCCGATGCCGGAGTGGCGAGCTGTGACTGGACGCGTGAGTATGCCGAGACACTGATCCGCCGGGCGATCGATGATGGCAGCCTGCGGGCGTATCTCGATGACGCCGAAGACCTCGATGAGGTGGACGAGACGTTCGCGATCGCCGCGAAACGCGCCAAGGACCCCGTTGTCCCCGCCGCCATTGACCTCCTCCTGCATGCGGATTTCGCCGTGGCGAATGGCGAGGGTGTCGATGCCGTGGTGGCACGCGGCGAGATGGCGGCTGCCATCCAGGCGGCGGTCAGGCGCGCCATCGCCGCTGGGGAGATTCCCCATATCGCACCAGGCGGCAGCCTCTTTATCGGCTGATGGACCCACCCGCCGGGCTCGCAGCGCGCGGGCCCCCGGCGGATAGGCAACACGAACCCAGGAGAAGAGAGCACCATTTGACATCCTCACCGGCCTGAAGGCCGATGATTCCTACGGCGCTCAGGCTACGCATGGAGCGTACCCTGAGTCGCTTCGGTGGGTTCCTGCTGCTGGCGACATTACTTCATCGCTCACTTCACAGGCGAACCGGGCGTGTCCCGCCCTTAGAATATTGATGGCGCCGACCAGGTCCGCATGCTCCTCGAAGCCGCAGTCCAGGCACGCGAACAGTGCCTGCTTGCGCCGGTTGTCCTTCGACACATGGCCGCAGCGCGGGCAGGTCCGGCTCGTGTTCTGTGGCGCCACGGCGATGAGGCATCCGCCGCTCCACGCGAGCTTGTAGTCGAGCTGGCGGCGGAACTCGAACCATCCCTGATCGAGAATCGCCTTATTCAGGCCGGACTTGGCCCGAACATGTCTCCCCGGTTTCTCAACGCAGCCCGCCGCCGACTTCGACATGTTGCGCACCTGCAGCTCCTCGATACACACCATCGCGTGGCTTTTGCTGATCGTGGTCGTGGCCTTGTGCAGGTAGTCGCGGCGGGCATTGCCGATCCGGGTGTGGATGCGCTGGATACGCGCCTTTGCCTTCCTCCAGTTGCTGCTGAATTTGGTCTTGCGGCCCATGGCCTGCTGCGCCTTGCGCAGGGACCGCTCGTGGCGCCTGAAGCTGTTCAGTGGCGCATAGAACGTGCCGTCCGAGAGCGTTGCGAAACGCGCGATGCCCATGTCGATCCCGATCGCGCTGACGGCTTGCGGCAGCGGTTGCTGCACCTCGCGCTCGGTCTGTATCGACACAAACCATTTGCCACCCGCCTGGCTGACGGTGACATTTTTCACCGTGCCCAGCACACCCCGGCTGTTGCGGTAGCGAAGCCACCCGAGCTTCGGCAGGTAGAGGCGGCTGTTCGCCTGGTCGAGCCGGAGCTGCTTCGGGTCAGGGTAGCGGAAGCTCTCGGACAGCCCTTTCTTCCTGAACCGCGGCCGCTCGGCGCGCTTCTCGAAGAAGTGGGTGTACGCCCGGCAGAGATCCTTCAGCGACTGCTGCAGCGGGTGCACCGGCGCATCCGCCAGCCAGGCG
Organism: Natronocella acetinitrilica; assembly: GCF_024170285.1. Lineage (NCBI taxonomy): Bacteria > Pseudomonadati > Pseudomonadota > Gammaproteobacteria > Chromatiales > Ectothiorhodospiraceae > Natronocella > Natronocella acetinitrilica. Next base: position 323,057 of record NZ_JALJXV010000003.1, on the reverse strand, counting down.
GTCTCGGCGCTGTTGCGCCATTCGGTGAGAAGCTTGCAGAGACCCGCATAGCCGAGGTGCTTCTCGCCCTGCCGATAGCGCTCCTTCTGAAGCGCCAGCGCCCGGTTGAAGACGAAGCGGCACGCGCCGGCGAAGCGGCGCATCTGGCGCTGCTGCTCGCCGTTGGGGCGCAGCTCGAACTTGAAAGCTTGCTGGCGCTTCATAGCCTCTATTATAGTTTGGCCTATGGCAACTGACAACGACTTGAGGCACGGTAGGCGCTGCGTTTTCAAGATGCACGTGCATTTGGTCTTTGTGGCGAAGTATCGCCGCAATGTATTCGATGGCGACGCCATCGAGCGACTGCGCGCGATCTTCGCACGCGTCTGCACCGACTTCGATGCAGCCCTGATCGAAATGGATGGCGAGGACGATCATGTACACCTGCTGGTCGAGTATCCACCAAAGATCGCCGTCTCGAGCCTCGTGAACAGCCTCAAGGGCGTGTCCAGCCGCCTTCTGCGCAAGGAACGCCCGGATATCCAGAGTCGCTACTTCAAGGGCGTCCTTTGGTCGCCCTCCTACTTTGCGGCGAGCTGTGGTGGCGCGCCGATCTCCATCGTGCGCCAGTACATCGAGCAGCAACAGACGCCGGCCTGAGCCGCAGGGGCGGCTGCGCCGCCGGCGCTATCCTTCCCCGCCCTGAACGGCGGGGCTTGTCGCGCACTTGGTCAGCAACAGCACGCCGGAGGCGCACGGGCTTCATCTAGTGACCATTCACTAGGAGAGCGCCATGATCAACCACCCCACCCCCCTGCTGCTTGAGACCCGCTGCGGGCAGTGGATTGCCTTTGCCGACGCGAACACGTTTCGCGCCCGCGTGCCGTCCTACTTCTACCGCCACTTCGGGCCGCACTTTCGCCCCGTGCCGCATGACCCGCTTGCCCGGGTCTTCTGTGTGCCGCGCCACCTGCACCTTGGCGAGATCACCCTCACCGCTGCCGGTATCTGCGCTCGCCTGCGCGATGGCCATGGCCGCATCCGGGACCCGCGCACGCTCCCCGGTGCGCAGCGCATCGTGACCCGTCGCCCGAGCCGACGCCGACGCCGCGCCAACACCGGTGGCTATCGCAACGTCCGCCACAGCGCCCGCCAGGAGCTTCGCGCCGATGCGGCCACCCGTGACCAGGCCGGGGCGCTTGGCCTTGGTCGGGACGCACTAGTGCGCGCGCGCCGCGCGGCCTACGTGCGCCACACCCTCGATGACTTCGACGCGCCGCTGCGCGGTGAGCGCTCGGGCTGGAAGAATAACCGCAGACAGCAGTACCGCGCGCGCCCTCACTCGCCCGGGGCGTGAAGACTAGCCGCGGGTGGGGGCACAGGCGCCCTCGCCCGCGCCGGCAAGCGCTGCCGCACGTTGAGCGACGCGGACCAGCTGCGCGTGGCTGAGCGGCGCACAAAGCCCCGGGAGCGCGACGCAAAGCGCACGCGCCCCCGAGCCCCCGTCGGCGCAGAGCACAACCAGGAACAGGCAGTCCTCGAGCGGGCCATCGCTCGCTGCCGCCATGAAGCTCGTCGTGCTCGCCACATAGTGCACCAGCGCTCGGCTGTAGAGCACCGCCTCGCGCGCCTCAAGCGCGCCCTCGGCGTCGCGATCGGCAAGCGCGAAGAGGCCGCGCTCAAGCACCTGCCGTGCGACATCGCGCTGCTCGCCGAGCGTCCCGGCGAGCGAGATGAGCTCCAGGGGGTCGGCGCGACGCGAGAGCCCGCAGTCCGCGCGCAGATCCCACAGGGAGAGCTCGATTCCGGGACCCGGTGTTTGCCGCGCAGGCTCTTCTGTGCCGATCAGCGCCCGCAACGCGGCAATCGCGCAGTACGCATCGAGTCGAATCACCCGTCCCATTGCCACTCCCCTGCCGCTGTCCTCCGGGGAGTCTAGCGCCTTTTGGGCCGCACCCGCAGCCCCGCCCGCGGCCTGCCTGCCGAAGACTGGCAAAAGCCCAGCACCTGCACTACCTTGCCGGAAGGGCCATGGCTTATGGTTCCGCCCGGGACAGGGGCCCGGTCAAAACGCCAAGGAGGACTCGTTATGCGTTTTTCCTACCCCGCGCTGATGCGCTACGCTGGTGGCCAGGAGATTGAGCTCACCTTCCCCGACCTGCCCGATACGCCAATCGCCCAGGGCGAGGAGCTCGAGGCCTATCGCCAGGCAACCGAGATTCTCACCGAGGCGCTGGCCACGCGGCTGAAGATCGGCGCGCCGCTGCCTGCCCCGGCCCCGGAGAGCGGGGACACCTCGGTGCCGGTGCCCGGTTGGCTTGCCGCCAAGCTTGCGCTGTACTTCGCGATGCAGCGCACCGGTGTGCGCTCGGCGGCGGAGCTTGGCGGGGCCCTTGGGATGAACGCAAAGAGCGCCGCGCGGCTGCTTGACCCGGATAAGCGGGCGCGGCTTGAGGATATCGAGCGGGCGCTCGCCGCCCTTGGGCTCAGACTGACGCTCGAGCTCACCACCCGCGGCGAGGGCTCGGGGATCGCGGCGCACTAGCCCGACGGCGGGGCTAGCGCAGCAGCTGGATCGGCTCCTGGAGCGCCCGGTGCGCGCGGCGCCGGGCGTGTCGGCAGTGTGCGGCAAGGACTTCCCCTGCGCGCGCCGCACTGACCGTGCCGACGCTGCCAACCCGGCCATGGATGATCGTCTCGCTCTCGGCGATGATCGCCTCGCGCGCATAGGCCTCGCGGGTCATGATCGCCGCACCCTCGCCCACGAGGGCGTCCGGCTCGAAGTCCGCGGCGAGGCGCAGGCAGCGCAGCTCGCCGCCACAAAGCCCGAGCAGGAACTCACCACTGTAGCGCTCCAGCGCGGGCAGTGACCAGTCATCGGGGTCGAGCCCCAGGTGCGCGCGGTGCGCGCCGATCAGTGGCTCGAGCGCCGCTGTGTAGCCACTGCGCGTGCGCCCCGGCGAGTCGGCGAGCACGTCCGTCAGGATCCGCTCGACCGCCTCGCGGTCGCTTGCAAGCGGCGTGTAGTCAACCCCCGTACCGGCGAGAAAGGCGAGCAGCCCGGCGGCGATCTCATCGGCCTCCTGCTCCATCTGCAAGCGCCCATCGGCGCTGTAGTCGGCGGTGCGCTCGAGGTAGTAGAGGCGGTTGTCGTAGCGGTGGTAGAAGTCGACCACCATCGGCGTGAAGGTCTCCGGATAGCCCGCTGGCTGGTAGAAGGCGGAGAGCAGCAGGGGGCTGTCGGTGATGATGTAGTCGACCTTGCCGACCAGGCGGTTGAGTCGTCGGTGCTGCTCGGCGAAGACGAAGATCTGGTCCTCGAGCAGCGAGAAGTGTCCGTCCCAGACCACGTCCTTGGCGAACTCGGTGACGAGCTCAACGCGCATGCCGCGCATCTTCATGGCATGAAAAAGCCCTGCCGCGACGGTGGACTTGCCCGCGCACGGCGCGCCAATCAGGTTGATGATCCGGGTGGTGGTCACGGTAGCTGTCTCCTTTCTTATTACTCCATTATATCTCAGAAAGGGACGCCATCGGTCGCCCTTTTCATTGACTTATAATTAATTACAGGTATAATAATAGGGTCGCAACAGGAGGTGAATCGTATGGCAGATGCGGACTTTCGGACCCGGCTGGCCGAGGCCGATGCGATGGTGCAGGTTGCCATCGAGGAGCTCCAGGCGCTGGTGCATGCCGAGGTGCGTGGCTGTTCGCATGAGTCACTTTTTGACCATGACGGGCATGGCATGCCCTGGGGGCGCGATCGGCTGACCTGCCTGCATTGCGGTGTCTCCGTTGAGGCAGGCATCGGTGGCAGCCTGTCGACGCCGCTGATCTCGCTCTCCGGCGCCAATCTTGTCTCCCGCACCAGCCGCCCGGTGCGCGTGCTGCTTCGCCTGACCCCCGAGGTCTGCTGGGCGCTGCGTTTTCCGCGCCGCTTTGCGCCGGACTACCTGTCGCAGGTGCTTGCCGAGACGCCCTGGGGTGCAGATGAGGTGCTCGCCGCCGATGCCGGTGGCTATGCCCTCGAGGGGGCCCCTTACGCCAGTCACGACGACTGGCGTGCCGCGGTCTACAGCGACTAGGCCAGGCCACCGTTTTTTGGTCTGTACGGCAACCTGCCTATACTGGGCAGACTTCATGAGTGCGCCTTTGGGCGCAGCAGCGATGGGACGGGCCGCATGCACGATGACAACGCCGCCGGGGAGATGAGCGCAGCGACGAACCCACTTGGCATCTGCCGCGTGGTGCTGCTTGACTCCTACCTGCCGCGCACCGCCTCCGAGCTCACCATCGATGGGCACTTGAGCATCACCGGGCGCAACAGCACCGGCAAGACCAGCCTGCTGCGGCTGCTGCCACTTTTCTTCGGCGCTGAGCCCCGGCGCCTGGTGCGCCCCGGGCGGGAGGGCGGACTGCTCTCCTTTGCCCACTACTACCTGCCGCGCGCCGGCAGTGCGATCGTCTTTGGCTATCGCACGCAGCGCGGCGAGCAGATGGCCGTTTTCATCCCCAACCCCCGTCAGGAGGGGCTTCGCGCGCTGCTGATCGCAGGCGCTTACGACCCGGCGCTTTTCATTGCCCCGGATGACAGCTTCCTGCCGAGCGAGGAGCTTGCCGCACGCGCCCGCGCAGAGGGCCGCCTGGTCGAGCCCTGCACCTCCTACACCGCCTACCGCAACCTCGTCTTCGGCAGCGCCCGGGAGCGCGGCAGAACGGAGGCGGCGCGGCAGTTCAACGTGCTCCACGGCACCGGTGCGCTCTCCGGGCAGTCGCTTGGCAACATCCACACCATCCTCACCGCGACGCTCCATAACCACATCGACGAGCGGCTTTTGCGGCGGCTGCTCTTCGAGCAGGCCGCAAGCGCCAACCCCGCGCACTCCGAGGACGCGCTCTCGCGCATCAACCTCGACCCCGAGCTGCTGCGGCGCTGGGTCGGCAACCACGCCGGGCTCACCACGTTGCTCTCGCTGCGCGAGAGCGCGCGCACGACCCTTGAGAGCGCCGATGCGCTGCGCACCGCCGCGCAGGATGTCGCCATCCACCGTGCCGCCGCAGAGAGGCGCCTTGCGCAGAGCGGCGAGCAGCTTGCGCGCGCCGAGAAGACCATCACCACCCAGATAGCACTGATCGGCGAGATTGACGGGAAATACCAGCTCGCGCAGAAGGCCCATGAGCAGGCGCGCGGCGCGGCCAATGACAACAAGAGCGCCGCGGAGTCGCGAATCAGGGGCTTTCGACTCAGTGAGCAGCGCCTTGTTGAACGCGGGATCGAGGATGCCAGGGCCATTGCCCCCTCGCTCGCTGATCGCCGTCAGGCGGAGGAGGCCGCCGGCAATCGCCTCCAGCTCCTGAAAAGCGAGAACGCCGATATCGAGACCGCCCTTCGCGCCCAGTGCGATGCGGCTCAGGCACATTGTGCGGAGCAGCAGCGCGCGCTTCGCGACGAGCGCGAGCAGGCCGATGCCAAAGCCCAGCAGCGCCGAGTCGCGCTCCGGGAGCGCGACCGCGCTGCGCTCGCCGCACTGCGCGAGCGCCAGCGCGAGGCGCGAAGCGCGCTTGCCGAGCGCCTTGAGCGAGCCAATGGGCAGCGCGCTGATGCAAGGGCGAATGTGCGCGTCGCCGACGCCGACGCCGCCCTGATCGAGGCCCATCAGGCCATGCTGAGTCAGCAGGTCGCGCTGGGGCGTGACATCCAGGAGGCGCAATCCCGGGTTAATGACGCCGGGCGCAGCCACCGCGAGGCGGTCGAGCGCCACCAGGCGGAGCAAGCCGCCCAGGATGCGCGGCTTGCCGAGCGCCGTCGCAAGGAGGAGGCGCGCAACGACCTCACCGAGCAGCTTGAGCGCCGCGGCACGCTTCTGCACTTCGTTCGCGAGCACGCCCCGCAGGCGGAAGCCCAGATGAGCGCGGTGCTGAGCCAGGGCACGGCGCTGCTCCTGAGCGAGACGCTCTCGCCTGCGCGTGCAAGCAGCATCGAGAGCAGTCTCTACGGCATTGAGATCGACCTCTCGCGGCTCGCGCCTGCGTCGTCGGTCGACGCCGACCTCAGGGAGGCGCTTGAGCAGGTCACGCAGCGCCTTGAGGCGCTGCGCGGGGAGCTTGAAAGCGGGGAGCGCGCCATTGCTGATGCCGAGCGCGCAGCACGCGCGCTCGCCAAGGCGAAAAGCGAGGCAGACCTGGCGCTCTCGCGCCTGCGCTCGCAGGAGAGGGCACTCGGCGATGCCGAGCGCGCCAAGCGCGAGGAGATCGAGGGGTCCCGGGAGGCGGCTGTCCGCGCGGCCAAAGAGGCGCATGCCGCCGCCGATGAAGCGTGGCAGCGCGCTGATGCCGATCTCAAGGAGATGATTGAGGCGCAGCGTCTGGAGGAGGAGACGCTTGTCGGTGATCACGATGCCGATGGGGTCGCCCTGGAGGCCGAGATCAGTAAGGCGCTCAGCGTACTCAGTGCGCGCGCCGGGGCCCTCGAGCGCGCGCGCGACGAACAGGTTGCGGCCGCGGAGGCGGCCGCAGACAAGAAGCGCTCGGAGCGCGGCGTCGATGAGCGCATCCTGCTCGACGCGGCCGAGGCCGTCAGACTCGCCACGGCGGCGCGCAAGGAGGCGCAGGAAGCGAAGCTCCTGGTCGAGGAGTGGGACATGCTCCAGAAGCAGATTGACGAGGAGCGACCGGGGCTTGAGGACACCGTGCAGCGCCTGGCAGCGGAGATCCAGGCGCTCGATCGCGACTGGAGGGCCGCCGCCGAGTCCCTCGCCGAGCGGAAGAGCGCCGCAGAGCGGATGCTTCAGCAAGCGCGCCAGGAAAAGGAGTCTGCCGAGGCAGCCATTGGTCCGCTCGAGACGCTTCTCGCCATGCCGGTCACACTGGAGGTGGACGAGGTGCCCGAGGTGCAATCGGTCAGCCTGCGCGCAGGGCTTCCGATCGCCGATCTCATCGCCTCGGCGAGGCGCGCCGGGCAGGCGGTTGCCGAGGGCAGCCAGGCGCTTCGCAAACACCTGGCAGGCTTCCAGCGCAACTTCACCCGCACGCAATCGGCGTTTCTGCGGGAGTTTGCCGCGAGCGAGGGCTATGCCGATCACGCCGGCAGCAGCGAGGCGGCAGAGCTCCTTCAGGCCGCCGGCTCGATCGAGCGCCTCTTCGGCGCGGCCGATGAGATCGACCCTGGCGCGCGACACCTCCCCGACGGGAGCCATGGCGCGAAGCTCGAGGCCATCGTCGCCGAGTTCCTGGTCCACCAGTTCGAGCTCGATGGCTTTGTCGAGGGACTCGAGGCGGTAAGCCGGGAGGTGCGCCGCCAGGCCGCCACCATCCAGAGCGCCTACCGCCGCCTGCTCTCGGCGATCGAGAGCGTTGACGCCGTCGAGATCGAGGCCGCCTTCGACCTCTCGGCAATCGACGGTTACCACGCCGCAAAGCGGATGAGTACTGCGCTTCGCGCCTACGCCGAGGAGCGCGATCGCGCCGGCGATACGCTGCTGCTACCCTCCGAGCAGCTGGTCACGTGCACCGAGGCGCTTGCCAACTATCTGGCAGGCCATGCCCATCGGCGGCGCAACGAGCTCTGGGAGGCCGTGCAGCTTGCCTTCACCGTGACCCGCATGGGTGGTCGCGAGCGCAAGCACTGTCGCCACGGCGACACCCTGGTGGCCGCCTTCTCCTCGGGCATCGGCATGCTGGTGGCGGTCACCGTGCTGGTGGGCTTTCTCGAGAATCAGCGGCGCGATGCGCCGATCGCCGTGCCGTGGATGCTCGATGAGCTGCTCGCGCTCGACGAGGAGAACATCCGCCAGCTGCTTGCCGCGATGGAGCAGGAGCGGATCTACCTCATGACCACCTCGCCGGATGTGCCCGCCGAGGTTGACCCCTGCTTCCGCCGCCGCTACGTGCTCCAGTCGGAGAACGCCCGGGGCGAGCGCCTGGCCGCACCGATCTTCATCGAGTCAGCACCCCGCGCCCAGGCCGGCGACCCCTTCGATGTGCTCGATGCGGGCGACACCGAGGCCCTGGCTGTGGACGGCGCCCACCAGGAGGGCTCGCATCATGCGTGACCAGGACGGCCTCGCCGCCGACTTCCCGCAGCTCATCGAGGCGCTGCTCGCCGGAGGGGCGCTCTGTGAGTACCGCCACCCGCGACTCCACCGGCTCGTCTGCGAGCCCGACAGCGCCGAGCGCCTGGAGGCCGAGCGGATTCTCGAGCGCCTGGGGCGGGTGCTGCGCGAGAGCGACGGGGTCTACTACGCCGCCTTCGACGGGCTCGATGCGAGCGTCGAGGAGGCGGTCTCAAGGCAGTTCACCCGCTACCTCGATGATGAGCCGCTTATCACCGAGTTCACCGAGCTGCTGCGCCAGAGCCTCACCGGTGGCGAGGTGCTGGTGGCAGGGGATCGTTTCCGCTTCGATGCCGCACTCTCGCGCATCACCGCCTCGCAGGCCCATCGCGAGAGCCTCCAGCGCCTTGCCGCACTGGTGCAGCGTCAGGGCAAGGTGCGCGACCGAAGCCCCGATGAGGCGCTGCGCCGGGTGGTGAACGCGCTCACCGATCGCGGCTATCTCTTTGAGTCCTCCCGCGAGGCGCAGGAGTATGTGCTGACCGGCGAGTACCAGCTCTTCGCCCATTGGCTTGCCTTCGCGCTCGACCAGGAGGGCTTTGTCGATCAGGGGGAGGACGCGGAGGACAATCGCGCGCAGGCCCAGGAGCAGCTGCTGTAATGGCCGGCGACGCCGCGCAGACGCCAGTCGCCGGATTCCTGCGGCTACTGAACGCGCACGCCGAGCTGATCGAGAGCCTCTTCCATCAGCGCGAGATCCACGTTGCCGCGAGCGAGCAGCGCCTGCTCGCCGAGCTCCAGGCGCTTCGCCGCGAGCGCGTGGTGACGCTCGAGGGCGATGGGCTTGGCGGCTACACCGTGCGCCTTCGCACCCAGCTGCGCGCGCTGCTCGCCACCACCCAGCGCGGCCAGCGCCTCCAGGACGTGGGCCTTGACATGGCAAGGCGCCTTGAGACGCTGCGCCACCTCGCCGGGAGCTGGCAGGCGGCGATGACCGAGCGCGACGCGGAGGTCTCCGAGACGCTCGCCGAGCAGATCACCGACCTGATCGAGGAGGTCGAGCAGGGCTTTGGCGAGCAGCTCGAGGGGATCAACGAACAGGTCGGTATCCGCTATGGCTTTGGCGCACAGCTCACCCAGCGCATCCGCGACTTCGATCTGTACATGCGCCGCCTGGAGGTGATGCGCGAGGGGGCGCAGAGCTTCCTTGATGAGCTCCAGGACGAGAGCTACATCACGGTCACCCCGGTGGGGCTCCTCGTCGCGCGGATGCGCACGCGCTTTCGCGCCCACGGGGCCGAGATGGCGCGGCTGCTCGATGAGCTCGAGCGCTTCATTCACCGCGCCCGCGCCCGCCAGGCGCAGACCCGGCGCTGGGCGCGGCAGATGGCCTGGCTGCGGCGCCACCGCCCGACCCTCGACTGGGAGCAGGCGCAGGCGGCGGCCTCACGGCTACCCACCCTCGCCCGGGCCCCTGCAATCCCGCTTGCGGGCCACCCTGACTGGGCCGGCGAGGTGTATTCAGAGACCTACGCAAGGCTGCTCGCGCGACTTCGCGCCCGGCGGCGCAAGCAGGCCGATCGGCGGCGCACGCTCGAGGACTCGGGGTCTGTCAGCACCACGCCTGCGATGATCGATGCGGCGCGGGCCGCGGCCGATGCCCGCCAGGCCGCCCGCTGGGAGGCGTCGGGGTGGATCGAGGACTTCCTCCGCCAGGTGGTGCGCGAGGCCGCCGCCGGATCCGCCACCGGCGTCTCCGCACTCGACTTTCACGCCGCGCGCGCCGCCGATGCGCCGCCGGATGCGTTTCTGCCGACCCCAAGAGCCTGGCTGAACGCGTTGTCGCTCCAGGCGTTCATGAATCGCCACAGCGGTGGCGCGCGGTTTTTCGAGCGCTTCGAGCTCCACCTCGACCCGCCGCTGCCGCGCGGGGTTGTCACCGGCCAACTTCAACTCCACGACCTGCGGGTTCGCCTGCGCGAGGGAGTCATTGAGCGGATGCGCCGCGCGCGGGGGGTTGGCGCATGAGCCAGCGCTACCGCGACGAGGTCGAGGCCGCCTGCGCGCTTGCCCGCACCAGCGAGCCCGCCCTCGACAGCCTGGTGGCTGCCCGGGGCGGGAATCTGTCGTTGCACCGCCGGCTTGCCGTTGGCCGCCGCGAGGGACGACTGCTGCGCTTTACCCAGCGCGACCGGGAGATCGTCCGTCGAGACCTTGAGCGCGCCGGCATCGATCCCGCCTGCGGGCTCCCCGAGAGCGCCACCTCGCGCACCGCGCTTGCCGCCCACCAGAGGAGCGAGAAGCGCGGCGCGCGGGGCATTGCCGCTGACCGCGCGCTCCTCGCCCTCGCGCCACTGCCCGGCAGCCCGCCTCAGATCGGCGGCAAGACGCTCTGCCTGCCGCCTGGCAGCCACCTGGTGGCATCGGCCGGGACACTCTCGATCGACGCGCTCGACTGGCTGCTCACCGTTGAGAACTACGAGACCTTTCTTGATTTCGCGAGCACGGCCCCCGGCGGCGAAATGCCCCCCGGGCAGGGCGTCCTGGTCCTGCGCGGCAGTCCCGCCTTCCCCGGCGGCTGGCGCTATGCCCGCCACCTCGCCGAGTCGCGGGGTGTCGCGCACTGGCACGCCCCGGATGCCGACCCGGCCGGACTCCTTACCGCAGCCCAGGCCGGCATTGCCGGTGTGCTCCTGCCCGCGGTCGATGCGCTGGCGACGCACCCGCTCACCAGCCCTGCCCTCTTCCACGACCAGGCGCGAGAGTTCGGCGCGCTGATCAATCGCCGTGACACGTTCCCGGGGCTCGCGCCCTGGATCGACTGGATGGCGGCTGCCGAGGCCGCGGTCACCCAGGAGAGTGCGCGCGCCGCCGCCCTGCCGCTGGTCTGGCAGGGGCTTGGCTGACCATCGACCTTCGCGCCGGCAGCGGCGGCCTGCTGCCCGCCTGCAAGGGGGGGGGTTGGCGCAAGCGCCTTGAGAGCCGGTCACCGATAGCCTTAAATAAGCGCAGGCGGCAGAAAGTGGCTTCCCGTCGCGGTTATTCTGGCATCCCAGGGCGCCGACTGCCCTCAAAAGGGCATGCCCCCGGGATACCCTTAAATAAGCGCAGGCGAGCGTTGTGTATACTTTGTGTATGCCAGGTGACCCGCTACAATCGAGGTGAGTCAGGTAGGGTAGAGTCGATGGAAGCGGACGAGAAATACCTCCGCAAGCAATACCTCCTCTCGGCCGAGCAGGTCAGAAAAATCGAGCGTCTGCGGACCCGGGGTGACCCTGTCGGCGCAACCGAAATCGTCCGTCGCGCCATTGATGCCTATGATCCCGATGAGCCTTCCGTTCGCGCTGAGGACGCGGCGGCGCTCGATGCGATGGAGCAAGCCCTGCAAGAGACACGGGCTGCGCTTTCCGCCATCCGGGAGCGCGTTGCCGCGCAGACCGCCCCGGAGATGATCGCCGAGCGCGAGCGCGGCGTCGCCGATGAGATCCGGGCGCACTATGCCGAGCACCCCGAGGCGCTCGACGCGCTCGGCGACATGCTTTTTGGCAGCGACGGGGGGCGCGATGGGCGTCTTTGATCGATTGTTTCAGTACACCCAGAGCGTGATTACCCTGATACGCGAGGTTTTGGAACTGGGCGGGGCGGTCGAGCGCATGGAGGCGCGCTCGCTTGCGCAGGGCGAGCGCCTGGTTCGCATCGAGACCATCATCGAGCTCGCGCAGCAGCGCCGCCGAGTGCAGCGGCCCGCAGAGGATCGCTAGGCGGCGGCAAGCGCCTGGCGGATCACACCCACTGCACGCCAAGGCCGAGGCGCTGCGCCTCGGCAAGCAAGGCGTCGAAGTCGGCGAGGCGCCGCTCAAGCCCCTCGGCATCAAGGCCCATGGCATGGATCGCCGGTGCGCCGTCGCGCACGATGCGCTCACCGCCCGCACTATCGACGACGCGAAGTGTCGCGCGCGCGGGCGTGCTGTAGCCCTCGCGGGTGTGCTGTGCGAGCCCGCCGTTTCGGGCAAGGAGGATGGCGCGGCGCACCGCCGGGATGTCCGCACAGGCGATCTCCCCATCGCTCTCCCCGCCAAGCCCGGCGGCGGCGATCACGGCAGCCGCATTGGCATTGCAGAAAGACAGCGTCGGCCACTCCCCCTCGAGGTCGTAATAGCCGCCGGCATCGCGCTTGTAATAGGCGCGTTCCCAGTCCGCCATCTCCGCCTCGAACGCCTCGCGGGTCTCGTTGTGGCGATCGTGCAGGTAGACCTTGCGGGTCGGCTCCACCACGCCGCCACTCGCCACAATCGAGATTTCGATACCCATGTCTTATCTCCCCTGACTTTTATTTAATTATACGCTTATTAAATGCAAAGTCAATCCCGATGACGTGTACCATCGGCGCCACCCAGCCCTGCGCGAGGCCCCGGATGGCGACGGGGCGGGTGCACGGCTCGCGCGCTTACGTCCGTGTTGCGCCAATGGGGGCCCTGCGGCCTTCGATGAAGGTGTTCTTCACCCGCCGGGAGACCAGGATGTAGGGAATCCAGATCAGTGCGCTCAGCACCAGTGTGGCAATACCCTTGATATCGCCCTCCAGGTAGGGCACGGGATCCCCGGTCACCGTTGACATCATCAGGTACTCGATGGGGACGTAGGCAAGGGCAAGGCCAAAGACGGCCAGGTAGAGTGCGGGAAAGAGCCAGTGGCGCATGAAGAAGAGAATGATCAGTGCCACCGCCGCCAGGATCATGATGCAGGTGTAGGCGGCCTCGATCAGCAGCGCCGCGTACCAAAGGGGATGGTAGGCCGGCCCCGCCGGGTCGGTCAGCCCCCACATGATGTCCGGGTCCTGGAACACTGTTATTGTCGCAGAGAGCGCTCCCAGTTGGGCAATCGGTGCGATTATAATCTGCAGGCCGATCAGGATCAGCCAGCCCCAAGCCCCCTTGGTCCATCGTTCTGCTGCCCACCTGCCATGCACCACCCCCGGTCGATTGCGCTTGTTCTGACAGCCTCCCCGGGCTTGAAGCCGGGCATCTCCCTTGCACTCAAGTGTCTGTCGCGCCCCGAGTGCTGCCCTTTGCGGGAAACTCCAAGTCTAGCGTGATGAGACAGCCAGCGCTCTCCCGCAACGACTCACCCGGCGCGCCGCGGCACCTGTTGCACCGAGAGCGCGCCCCTCGGTGAGAAGCGCGAGCCCCTAGCGCTTCTCGCCAAGCGTGATGGCCTGGAGCTCGTGGCTTTGCCTGCGGAAGCTCGCCACACAGTAGAGGGGCTCGCCTTTGATGCGGCCTGCAAGCAGGAAGTCGTACCCGGGCGTCGGGCCGTCGAGCTCGACCGCCTCGAAGCCGGTGATGTCGATCGTCTCGCCGCTGTACCCGCGCGTCCAGTCCTCGACCCGCAACTCGCCGGCTGTCACCAGCCGCACCCGCCCCTCGGCCCGGTGGCGCTCAAAGCTCTCACGCGCGCAGGGCGGCGCGCCATGGGGTTCGAACCCGGCCAGAATCTCGGCTGCGCGCGCATCCCCGGCGTTCGCGTTCGCCTCGATGTAGGCCAGTGCCCGACCAAAGGCGTGGGGTGCATGGTCGACCTCGATCGTATCGCCCAGGTGGAGCTGGAAGGTGGCGGGATCGGCGAAGGTGAAATCGATGGCGCTCGGCGCATCAGCCCCGGGAGCCTCCTTGCGCACGATCAGCGAGGTGTGCTCCCCATGGCGGTTGCCGTGGGTAAGGACAAAGAGTTCGATCGTCATGGCAGGACCCCGTTCCGGCTGGCGGCAGCTCACCCTATATATTATAGGGTTTTCTATTTAAAAGTCAACTGCGGGTGGCTGGCTTGCGCACACGCTCAGGCGACCAGGGGGAGTGTCTCCTGGCTGCGCCGCGCGTAGCGCCCGCGGCCAACACGCGGGAAGTGCGTGCGTGCCACCTTTCTGATCTGCTCGCGCCAGAAGGGGTTGTCCGTCGGCCGGCGGCCCTCGACGACGCGGTAGATGTCTGCCAGGGCGCCCTCGCCGTTGAGCTCATCGAGTGCGACGTCAATCACCCGCGCCCAGAGCGATCCCCGCCCGGTCCCCTCCATCGCCTCCCGGTAGCGCGCCTCAAGGCCGTGGCTTGCCACCGTCTCGCGGTAGAGCGCGAAGCCGACCAGAGTGCGGCGGCGATCCTTCGAGAAGATCGCAAAGCACAGCGGACACTGCAGCCCGCGGTAGATGTTGCGCGGGATCAGCGTCTGCTCCATCCCCCAGCGGCTTGCGTAGCGCGCAACGCGCGATGCCGTCTGGAAGGTGTAGACCGGCAGGATGAAGCCAACCCGGCCACCCTCTGGCAGCAGCGCGTGCGAGCGCTCAAGGAAGGCGTCAATAAGCTGGGTGCGAAACGGCGGATTGCCGATCACCGCCGTTGGCCGGAAATCAATCTCGGCGCGCGTGAAGTCCCCGGTAATCACCCGCCGCCCGGTGTTGCGCCGCGCCTGCTCGGCGAGCACCGGGTCGATCTCCACGCCCAGGGCCGGCACCTCGGGCGGGATGACCCCAAGGAAGCTCCCCGCGCCGCAGGAGGGCTCAAGCACGGCATCGCCCGCGCCAAGGCCTGCAAAGTAGCGCTCCACCAGCGCCTCTGCCACCCACACCGGGGTTGGGTACTGCCCGAGCTCGGCGGTTCTGTTCATGTGCACCTCCAGCGGCAATGCTTTAATTATAGTCTTATTATTCATCAAGTCAAGTTCGGCAGTTGCCTCCGAAATCACCCGTCCGGGAGCCAAACCCCGGACGGATGGGTGGTCGTGCACTCGTCTGTTGTGTTGCTCAGGCGCTCTTGCGGGCGTTGGTGACGCCGCGCTCGCAGGCCTCTATGCAGTCGGCGAGCGCATTGAACGCCTCGCGCGGGCGTGCCTGGTGATCGCCGCCCGGCGCGGGCTGGCTTGCGGGGATGAGAAAGCAGGCAAGCCCCTCCTCGGCAAGCACGCGCTCGCGCACCGACTCGCCGCAGAGACCGCATTCGACGCGCAAGCCGCGAAAGTGCGCCAGCACCCCACGGGCGGCCTCCGTCCACTCGGCCGGGAAGACCAGAGCGTGGGCGCGAAGCGCGGGCAAATGCTCGGCGGTGTAGTAGCAGATGCCGTCGGCGAAGGCGGCATTCTCGAGGAGTTGCTGGACGGTCACGGTCATCGGCGGTCTTCCCTGCACTGGTGGTTTGGTGTGTTGTCGCGCGTAGCCTACCGCGGGCTGCGGCGCTGTCAATCGCCTTGATCGCGAAGTCGAGAGATTGGTCACAATTTTGACAATGCGCTCCCCGGGCCTGGAACAAACCCCCACCCCTGGTGACCCTGGGGCGCGGGCTCTGCACGGCGCTCGCTGTCGGCAAGGGGCCTAATAGATAACGGTCTAATAGCCTTTCACCCATTCGGATTTCATTTCCGTACCTCTGCCGATTGATTTATTTAATTGTTTATTATATAATCAACCTGTAGCTGGTGATTAGGTGCGGTCATGCGAGAAGCAGTTCTTGCGCGTTACAACAAGCAACTCGTCGCCCTGCGCTTCTACCTCATGGGGCGCGGCTACCACACCGCGGCGCGCGCGCTCGAGTATGCCAGGCGCCACCATGCGGGCGTGCGAAAGGACGGCTTCACCCCGGAATTCGCCCACCAGGTCGAGATCTCGCTCTATCTCCTCACACTCAGGTCCGTGCGTGACCCCGAGGTACTGATCGCAGGCGCTCTGCTCCACGACGTCATAGAGGACTACCCGGTCACCCGCGAGGCGCTCGCCGAGGAGTTCGGGGCGTCCATTGCCGGCATTGTCTACACACTGTCGAAAAAGCACGACGGCAAGCCGCTCCACGGTGAGCACTACTTCGAGAACATTGCCGCCTGCCCGGTCGCCTCGATCATCAAGGGCGGGGATCGCATCCACAATGTGCAGACGATGGGCGGGGTGTTCAGCGAGGACAAGCAGCGGCACTACCTTGAGGAGGTGCGCGATCACTTCCTGCCGATGCTAAAGGCCGCGCGCTACCGCTTCACCGACCAGGCACTGGCCTACTTCAATGTCGAGCATGTGCTGCGAAGCCAGTACGCGCTTCTCGCCGCAGCCCTTGGCATGCCGCCGCTGATCGCCCAAAACGCCTGATCGACCGCTGCGCCGAGCATGCCTGTCGCACGGGGCGGGCTTAACGCGTCACCGACGCACTCTCAACCGAGCTCTGCCCCCTCGTGCGTCTTTGCTATCTCGCGCATTCGATCGCGCATCTCCTCGGCAATCTGCACCCGGTCCAGCGCCCGTGGTGGTGTCACGAGGAGCTTCAGCAGCTCCTGTCGGTCCGGCAGGCGGCCCTGGTAGACATAGTTGCGGTAGAGCTCCGTGTAGCCACCGAAGTCAGCGTTCAGTTCATCGCAGACGGCCAGTATCGCCTTGGTCTTCTCGCGATCGGCGAAGGCGTTGAACCAGGCCAGCACCTGCCCGCTACCGCCTGCCCCGTCGCCG
Source organism: Natronocella acetinitrilica (assembly GCF_024170285.1). Classification (NCBI taxonomy): domain Bacteria; kingdom Pseudomonadati; phylum Pseudomonadota; class Gammaproteobacteria; order Chromatiales; family Ectothiorhodospiraceae; genus Natronocella; species Natronocella acetinitrilica. Next base: position 306,554 of record NZ_JALJXV010000003.1, on the reverse strand, counting down.
GCCGCAGCCTTGTGGTGGGGCATCTCGTGGTCGATGAACCGCTGGAAGAGTGCTCGCTTCGCCCGATGCTCCGGGCTTGACTGAAGCGTGTCGAGAATCGCGCCACGTGTCGCATTGAAGCGCGCCTCGTCACCTTCCTGCCGCAGGCCTTCGATCAGGCCCAGGATGTAGCCGACGGTCACCTCATCACGGCGAATCAGCTCGACCTCGAAGTCGATATTGGCAAGCATTGACGGCTCACCCTCCGCCTCCTCCCCGCCCTCGGCTCCCTCCTTGCACGCAGCCTTCTTGCCCGCCTCTATATCCTCGCGCAGATCGAGGTACTTGCTCTGGTATTCCACCAGATCCGACGTCGTGATGCCAAGGGCCCCGCGCTCGATGTCCTCGCAATACTCGTGGAAGGTCTTCAGCGTGTTCTGCAAGCGCAGCACCTCGCGAAAGCGCACGATGAACTCGCACTGCTCCTCCTCGCTCTCCAGAGCGCCAACGCTGTCCACCGTGGGGGCGATAGACTTCAGCTTGTCCACCTCATCGCGAAACCGCTCGGCGAGATCCGCGTATGGCTCCATCACCACCGCATCCGGACCGCAGAGCACCGTCGACTTGGCGTGCCTGTTGGCAAAGATGGAGAGCGCCTCATCGGTTGCCTCCTTCAAGTCGCGATAGCAGACGATGTTGCCGTGAGACTTCTTTGCGTCGAACACGCGATTCGTCCGCGAGAAGGCCTGAATCAGCCCGTGGTGTCGAAGGTTCTTGTCGACGTAGAGCGTGTTCAGGGCTTTGCTGTCAAAACCGGTCAGGAACATGTTCACGACCAGGAGGACGTCGACCTCGCCGCGGCGAACCCGCTTTGAGACATCCTGGTAGTACTCGTAGAACGACTTGTTGTCGGCCGCGCGGTAGGAGGCCCCGTAGAGCGCGTTATAGTCATCAATGCAGCCCTGAAGGAAGGCGAGCCGGGAGGCATCGATACTCTTCGCGCTCATGTCCGGCAGGTCCTGTTCTGACACGCCCGAGAACTCCCCGGATTCGCCCCGGGCGCAGCTGAAGATCGTGGCAAGGCGAAGCGTGTGCTGCCCGGCGAGTTTTTTCTCCTTGAACTGCGTGTAGTACTCCTGGAGCATCTCCACATTGGCAACGCAGAGCATCGCCGTGTACTCACGCTGATGGGTCTTGCTCTCGTGGATCCTGATGATGTCATCGGCGACCTTGCCGATGCGCTGGGGTGAGGTGATGAACTCACGCTCTGCGGCCATCTCCGGTGTCAGCCCGACCCTGCCATCCTCGCGCGCCTCATCCCCATCGGATCCCGAGACCGCTGTGCGGTATTCGATGGAGAATCGCAACACGTTGCGATCACGGATGGCATCGGTGATGACGTAGCGATGCAGGGCCTGGCCAAAGAGGTGCTCCGTGGTGCGCTTGCCGAACTTCGTGTCGCTGATGTTCTGATCGAAGATCGGTGTGCCGGTGAAGCCGAACATCTGCCGGTTGGTAAAGAAGTCGCAGATCCGCTGGTGCGTCTCACCGAACTGGCTGCGATGGCATTCATCGAAGATAAAGACGAACTTCTGCGCGCGCACGCCCTCGCATTGCTTGCGGAACCTGTTGCGGGTGATGGCGGCGTTGAGCTTCTGGATGGTGGTGACGATGAGCTTGCAGGCCGGGTCGTTTAACTGCGCCACGAGCTTGCCGGTGTCCTCGGTGGTATCGACGCTGTTGGCACTGAAGGCATTGAATTCAAGGGCTGTCTGGTAGTCGAGATCACGGCGGTCAACGACAAAGACCACCTTGTCGACGGTCTGGTCATTGCTGAGGATCTGGCTTGCCTTGAATGAGGTCAGTGTCTTTCCGGATCCGGTGGTGTGCCAGACGTAACCATCCCCCTGGGCGCACGCCACCCGCTCCAGGATTCGCTCGACGGCGTAGTACTGGTAGGGGCGCAGGACCAGGAGGGAGCACGTCGTCTCGTGCAGCACCACGTAACGGGCGATCATCTTCGAGAGGTGGCAGCGCTCCATGAAGGCGTCGACGAAGGCGCTCAGGCGATTGATGCGCTGGTTCTCCTCGTCGGCCCACTCGAAGGTGAACTGGTAGCTCAGCTCGGCGTTGTTGGAGAAGTAGCGGGTGTCCACGCCGTTACTGATGACAAAGAGCTGGATGTAGTCGAAAAGTCCGCTGTTGGTGCTGTAGGAGGTTTTCCGGTACCGGTCGATCTGGTCGAAGGCGGTGCGCATGTCCGACCCCGGGGCCTTGAGCTCCATCTGCACCAGGGGCAGCCCGTTAATCAGGATCGTGACATCGTAGCGGCTGTGATTTGACGCAGACTTGTTGGTGATCTGCCGGGCCACCTGGAAGCGGTTCTGGCACCAGTGCCTAGTGTTGAGGAGTTCGAGATAGAGGCTACTCACCCCATCGGCGCACTTCACCTCGACGCGCCCCCGGAGTTGCTTGGCGCGATCAAAGACACTGCCGCGATTCAGGGTGTTCAGGAGCTGATCGAATTCGTCCCGGGAGAGTGTATCCCTGCCATGCTTCGCAAGCTCGTCCTTGTTGTGGGCCTCGATCTGGGCCTTGAAGTTGTCCACCAGGGCCGGCTCGTTTCTGATCTCGACGATCTCATAGCCAAGGCCGCCCAATTGGTCGACCAGGGCCTTCTCCATGTCGAGCTCACTCTGCATGGTCATGCCGCCTCCTCGGTCAGTTCAGTGTCGACGGCCAGACGACGCTTGCCAGTTAGCAGTTGCTGCATGAGGGCCTTCTTTTCTTGCTTCAGGCACTCTAGGCGCTTTTGCAATGCTTCGATTTCCTTCTCGGCATCGGATAGAACACTGGCTATAGCAAGTTGTTCGCGCAGGGAAGGCATAGCAATGTGTGTCTTTAAAAAATCCGCTGGATTAAGCCTCTTCGATCCAGTGCCAGTCATCTTTGCTTCGAGCCGCTGGTAGAAAGACTCCTGCGCGCAATAGTAGAGAAGCCACTGCGAGTGGCAATTTTCTTTAAAATCGAATGCTGGAATGTCTTGAGATGTCTCATACATATCAAAGCACTCAGGCACCAGACCGAATGCCCCTTTGTGGATGTTTTGTTTGCCGTAAATGAACTGGCCTGACCTTCTGACAAAGTGAGCCGTTGCCCCATCCGATTCGGTCCCTCGACACGCCCTTGCCTCTATACCATTTAGGTGGAGGCGCACGGTTAGTCTTTTGTGAGGGTTATTTTCTGTTGAATGGATACGGCTTTCGGAAAGACAGTCGGATAAGGCGTTTACTGCCCACTCCCCCTCAAACCCAGGCAACCGCTTCTCCCCAGTCAGCAGCACCTGCATCAGCCCCTTCTTCCGGGCCTGACTGTTTGTGAGCAATTGCTCTGTGGTGGCGATGGAGACGTCCCAGGTTGAGAGGATTTTGGCGATGGCTTTTTGTTCTTCAATGGGAGGAAGTTTGAGCTTGAAGTCTTTGACAATAGCAGCGTTTAAGTTGGCTTGAGTGCCCTGTTGACCTAAGGACTTAACATTGTCTTTTAGAGAGCAAAGATAGAAATACAAATAACTGAAGTCGAGACAGTCGCTCGGCACAATACCAAGTATTGCTTGCGACGAAGCAAGATCTGCCTGTGCAATGCTGCACTCGCCGATGGATCCATACATCGCATACAGTATGGTGTTTTTTGGATACAACCTTGCTGAGCTATTGCTCAGACCTAATTCGGTCAGGCACTTGTCAGTTTCACCAATCCACTTCCCCCGCTTGGTCATGTCTGAAATGGACACCCATGGGATATTTCCACCATAGTACTCAGACACAGTTGATTTTGGCGTTCCACCACTACCAATTGAGGCCACGTCACCCAGGCGGACATCAATCCACTGGCCGGAAAAAGCGCTCTTTAGCTCATTTGCGTCAAGAGACATAACCAATCTCCCTCAGGTAGCCGGCCATCTGTTCATTCAGCCCTGCAATGGTCTGCTCGATCTCCGCGCGCTCGGCCTGCACTGCCATGAGATCAATCGCGTCCTCCTCCTCGAAGGTATCCACGTACCGCGGGATGTTGAGGTTGTAGTCGTTCTCCCTGATCTCATCGAGGCTTGCCAGGTGGCTGTACTTGTCAATGGATGACCTGGTATCGAGGGTGTCGATGATCTTGCGAACATCCGCACTTCGCAGCGTGTTCTGATTCTTGCCCTTGGCAAAGTCCCGGCTCGCGTCGATAAAGAGAACGTGCTCGGAGTCCTTGCGGCACTTCTTGAAGACAAGGATGGCTGTCGGGATGCCTGTGCCGAAAAAGAGGTTCTGCGGCAGCCCGATCACCGCATCCAGCGCATTCATCTCCCGGATAATGTGCTGGCGGATATGCCCCTCGGCCGCGCCACGGAAAAGAACGCCATGGGGCACCACGACCGCCGCCGTGCCGTTGTCCGCAAGCTGGAACAGCATGTGCTGGATGAACGCCATGTCGGCCTTGGTCTTGGGTGCAAGCCTGCCGAAGCTCGAGAAACGATCATCATTGAGGTGCAGCGGGTTGGCCGACCAGTCGAGCGAGAAGGGGGGGTTGGCCACGATGGCCTCAAAGCGCTGCTCCCGGTGCTGCGGGTTCTCCAGGGTGTCATCCTGCTTGATATCAAAGTCCTTGTAGTGGACCTTGTGCAGGATCATGTTCATGCGGGCCAAGTTGAACGTGGTGCGGTTGAACTCCTGGCCATAATACCGACCAACCTTCTGAACATGCCGGGAGACGCGAAGCAGCAGGGAGCCGGATCCGCAGGTGGGATCGTAGACGCTTTTCAGTTCTGTCTTTCCCAGTGAGACGATTCGGGACAGGATTTCACTCACGCGCTGCGGGGTATAGAACTCGCCGGCCTTCTTGCCACCACTCGATGCGAAGTTGCTGATGAGATACTCGTAGCTATCACCCAGGACGTCGGCCTCCACTTCGTCCATGCGGAAGTCGATCTTCGAGAGCTGGCGCAGGATCTCTTTCACCACAGTGTTCCGGACGTCCGGGGTCTTGCCAAGCTTCGAGGAGCTGAGATCCATGTCCTCAAAGAGGTGCACGAAGTCATCCTCTGACTCCTCGCCGCGCGAGCTCTTCTCGATGTCGTTTAGCACGGCCTGGACGTCCCCAAGAACAAAGGCGTCCGCGTCAGCCTCAATGCGCGCCACGACATTGCGGAAGAGCTGGCCTGGCGCCAGATGGTAGCCAAGGGCGTCAACCGCCTCCTCGCGCACGGCCTCGATCAGCGCGGCCATGTCCGGGTCCGAGTCATCGATCTTCGCGTAGTCGATGCCATCTGCCTCAAGCGTCTTTTCTGCAATCAGGTACAACTGCTCGGAGAGGAACTTGTAGAAAATGAACCCGAGGATATAGTCCCGGAACTCATCACCGCTCATCTTTCCGCGAAGATAGTTGCAGATCGCCCAGAGCTGGGCCTGTAGCCTGTTTTTTTGTTCTTCTGACATGTGCGTTCCGCTCTCCAGGGCCAAGACGGCCCTCGGGTGGTGCGTCGATCACGGCCAACGAAGCCTTGGCGATCCCTGCCCTGCCACGCAACCGACGCTATTGCCCAAACTTTAATATATGATTTATTAATTGTCACGCTCCATGTCACACCTGTCTGCTGGTCGAGGGGGTCGTTAGGCGGGCGTCGATTGCCCCATGCGCCACCTTGCACACGTTCGGGCAATGTAGCGCGGGTAGCGGACCTTGGTCGCCGCCCACGGGCCACAGATGACCGAAGGTCCTGGGCGCATCGTGTCGCCGCCAGGGTCTTGCGCCTCCCGCGCCCGGATGCCCGCGCCAGCGATTTCGCTGCCATGCATCAGATCGCGCTGCCGCTCGACCACCCAGCGCTTTTCCGCACTCATCGCGAGCGGTGCGAGGAGGACGGTGCCTGCCAACAGGGCGGCGGCGAGCAATACACTGCGCGAGAGGGTGTGATTGGTTGCTCTTCTGCCTCTCATATCAGGACGTCATAATCTGGCGTGCGGGCAGCGGCTAGTTGCTCCCGCGGACGCACTCCGCGCCTTGAAATCAAGCTTGGCGCGGGGCACAGGCCGTTTCCAGAAACGACCACCTCAGAGCGCGGCTGTGGCGCCTACCAAGGCGAGCGCGCACTCTGCCACGAGCAGGGGCGTTGGTCGAGCCCGCACCGGGTGGCGGTCTGCTAGGGCAATACTAGACTCTTGGATGCGGCCACAAGGAGTTAAGTCGATGCGTCCATGGCCTTCAGTAGCCCAAACGATCCTGGCTCCGACATTGCTAGTGCTTGCCTCGGCAACTAGCGAGGCAATTATTCATGATGACGGGGACACTGCGTATGAGCCCCATGCCGGGGCGTGGGAGGTGGGCCTATATCACTCAAGCGAGACAGGCAAGCCCGCCGGTGCATACATCAGGGGGGTCTCCAATGACGGGATGACACTTAGAAGCTCCATGCTCTTCGAGCTCGGATGCTGGGTTATGAGGGGCTTCAACGTAGGGATTCCCGCGCATGTCGCGCCCTCAGACTGGCAGCCGCTCAGCGAGCGCTGGAGCGACGTAAGGGCCAGGGTTGA